>NZ_JBIQOC010000139.1:0-5852 GCF_044130295.1 Acinetobacter uliginosus
AACGCTATCGAAATAGACGGAAAAGATTCGGTTTACGCATTAACTTAATCGCTGCACTGGTAAACCGGATAAATTTTCAATAATGACTTTCGCAAGAGATCTATTATTTTTTAAAATAAAGATTTTTATATAATTCACAAGTGTATTTAAATTTATAATAAAAATCTATCATTAATGTGAAAGGCTTGGTCTATACGGTTTTCAAAGCTGGCTCTGCTGTTGTCACACTGAATTATTAGATCAAATCAGGAAGATATCATCTTTGAATGGTATCTCGAATTCAGTGAATCATAAAATCATTCAGCTTCAGTGGATATGCAATAAAGTCACTGATGCCGGTTTTACTTTTCATTAATAATTCAGTACACAGACTAAAGAAACTTTAAAAACAGGTTTCGATGTGGGCTGTCTTGCGGCAACACTTCCAGCAGGTGCTGTACGGCATCTATCCGCTCAGGGGCACGACCAATAATCCGCAGCAACTGGTCGATATCCTGCATTTGGTAAATTAACTGGCTCAGTCGCGCATCAAAACTATTGCGCCAGATAGTTAAAAATGGACTTTCGGATTTGCTTAAAAAACTTCCTTTATACAAATTGAAAGTACTAGTAAGAAGACCCGCATTCAACGATTGTTCTGCCCGTAAAAAGTCACATTGAATTTCACAGCTCAATTTGTAAATACGCGGTTCAATACAGTTGGGCAGCAGGTTACGCAGTTGGGAAAGTTCAGCTTTAAGGGTCTTGATACTGACATCACGTTCGCCGTACAAGGCATAATGCAGTTCATCTAGGCTGATGCCGTATGGATGCAAGACCAAAATACACAGAATCTCAATCTGCCGGTGAGTCAGGCTTAAAACATGCTGATTAAACTGAATCCACGGCGTGCCCAGCGCTTGAATATACAGGACATTTTTTTGTTCAAACTGAATGGCACGCTGTACCAAATCGGCACAGCGCTCTACCGCAAGCAAGCCGA
Organism: Acinetobacter uliginosus; assembly: GCF_044130295.1. Classification (NCBI taxonomy): domain Bacteria; kingdom Pseudomonadati; phylum Pseudomonadota; class Gammaproteobacteria; order Moraxellales; family Moraxellaceae; genus Acinetobacter; species Acinetobacter uliginosus. The sequence goes on from NZ_JBIQOC010000139.1 coordinate 983, forward strand.
GCGGCGTATGTTTTTTATATTTGGTTGAAAGGTTAATAATGCCATGAAACTGGCCAGAGTACGGATCTAAAATGGGGGCTGCATAGTATACCCAGTCACGGACGCTATCCATTTGGTTTTCATGCGAGTAAACACAGCTGGAGGTATGGCTGTTCAATGTCAGTCCGATGGCATTGGTTCCAACGGCCTGAGTAGACCAATGTCCGCCTTCGACAAAATGAACCTGTTCAGCCGAAGAGAGCATGGCCGAACTGCTCCATGTCCATAACAAGGTACCCTGATGGTCGGTCAAGCCTATTGCCATGCCGGAATCATCCGCAATTTTCAGCAAATCGGCATAATTATGCTGAATGGAACGGCAGAACAAGGAGGGCTGGGATTCCTGGGGTAAAGTCTATATAGGTCACAGTCTTGGATATGCGATTTAACACATGTTCAGCTAAAGCCCACTTCATAAGTTTTATGAACTTACTCACTGAACCAAAATTTTCGATGATGAAAATGGCTTAATCAGCCTAATATTCGATAGTTAACTGTTTAAGCTTTGAAATTAATGGTGTTGCATCTTGTTCATGACTTTTTGCGAGAGTCAGTTTTTGATATCCAAGTTTGTGTGATATAGAGATAGGGTGAGTATCTAACCCTGATATCCAGCTATTTAGATAGCATTAGGTAAAGTGAATATCTTGATATTTTCTAATTTTAAGATGAGATAAATTCACATAATGATTAGAAGACATATTTTTATATCATATTTGGTTTTGGAGATTTTCTGCATCTCATTCAGCATTTCTACTCAAAAATTTAATAATAAAAATAAATAAGTATTTATTATTTATAGATTTATTAGATTAAGAATACTCAATTTTTTAAAGGATAAAGTAGAGCAGGTTCATCCTCATCAAACTAAAGACGAGCAAAGAATATATAAACATGAATTTTACTCATCTTTTTATTAGACTAAATCATTTTTATTCATTTAATCATTCGCGTATAAATTATCCCATTCAGAAATTTTGGTTTTATCTCAAAAATTAGGGTAGCGGATCACTATGAGTAAAGAGTTTGCATGTTCAATTAAACGAATTCGTTTTGACGAAAACTATCAGCCAGCAGACAGCACACGTCTGACTACGAATTTTGCCAATTTAGCACGCGGTGAAAGCCGTCAAGAGAATCTGCGCAGAACTTTAGTGATGATCAATAACCGTTTTAATAGCTTGGCAGCTATTGATAATCCAAAAGGAGATCGCTATTCACTTGAAATCGATATCATCTCTGCAGAACTAGACGTTGAAGGCAACGGTAAGACTTTTCCATTCATTGAAATGCTGAAAAGTACGATTACCGACCATAAAACCAATGAACGTATTGAAGGCATGATTGGTAACAGTTTTTCATCTTATGTACGTGATTATGACTTTAGCGTTGTATTACCGGCATTGGGCTGTAAAACAGATGAGAAGCCAGAGAACTTTGGTGATTTGCATGGCAAGCTTTATCAACACTTAGTCAATTCAGAGATCTTTAAAGCAGAGTTTAAGAAACAGCCTGTGATTTGCCTCAGTGTTTCAACAACAAAAACCTATTACCGTACCGCGAATGTGCATCCTGTATTAGGGGTGGAATATAAAAATGATGAATATTCACGCACAGATGACTATTTCAAAAAAATGGGCTTACGAGTGCGTTATTTCATGCCTGCTCATGCAGTTGCACCTTTGGCATTCTACTTTAGCGGTGATTTACTGCGTGACTACACCGATTTTGAGCTCATCAGTGCGATTAGCACCATGGAAACTTTCCAAAAGATTTACCGTCCTGAAATTTACAATGCCAACTCGAACGCAGGTTTAGTCTATCAGCCAAGTTTGAACTATCAGGATTATTCATTGACGCAAATTGTCTATGACCGTGTTGAGCGCGGCCAACTGGCAGTTAAACAAGGTCAATGGACTGAAGAAAACTTTATCAAGCCTTATAAAGACATTCTTGAGCAATGGGCTGCAAGCTATGCCATTGAAAGCCAAGCTGCTTAATTTATTCAATATAGATGATTACTGATTATGAAAATTTTATTACCGACTTCAACAGCGGGCAGCTTACCGAAACCCTCTTGGCTGGCAGAACCTGAAAAACTTTGGTCACCCTGGAAACTGGAAGGTGAACAACTGCTTGAAGCAAAGCGAGATGCTTTAAGTTTGTCGTTGCATGAACAATTGCAAGCAGGCATTGATATTGTCAGCGATGGTGAACAAACCCGCCAGCACTTTGTGACCACGTTTATTGAACATCTTGAAGGTGTCGATTTTGAGAAACGTGAAACGGTTCGAATCCGTAATCGTTATGATGCAAGCGTACCTTCAGTGGTGGGTGCAGTATCACGTAAAAAACCGGTGTTCGTGGAAGATGCAAAGTTTTTGCGCAGTCAAACCCATCAGCCGATTAAATGGGCGTTACCTGGTCCAATGACCATGATTGATACGCTGTATGATGAGCACTATAAAAGCCGTGAAAAACTGGCTTGGGAATTTGCCAAAATTCTTAATCAAGAAGCTTTGGAATTAGAAGCTGCAGGTGTCGATATCATCCAGTTTGATGAACCTGCTTTTAATGTGTTCTTTGATGAAGTGAATGATTGGGGCATTGCAACTTTGGAGCGTGCACTTGAAGGTTTGCAATGTGAAACTGCGGTACACATTTGCTACGGTTACGGCATTAAAGCCAATACCGATTGGAAAAAGACTTTAGGTTCAGAATGGCGTCAATATGAAGAAATTTTTCCTAAATTACAACAGTCTAAAATTGATATCGTATCACTGGAATGTCAAAACTCACGTGTGCCGATGGATCTGATTGAACTGATTCGTGGCAAAAAAGTGATGGTCGGGGCGATTGATGTGGCAATCAATACCATTGAAACCCCAGAACAAGTAGCAGAAACCTTGCGTAAAGCATTGCAATTTGTTGATGCAGACAAGCTGTATCCTTCAACCAATTGCGGTATGACACCTTTATCTCGTCAAGTCGCTCGTGGCAAACTTGAAGCATTAAGCGCAGGTGCTGCGATTGTTCGTCAAGAGCTTGGTGCTTAACACGAAGTGTGGCTAAACCAGAGCAGGGCGAATGATCCCTAGATCATTTGCCCTACTTGAGTCTAGGTACGTCATAAATACATTTGAGATAGAAGATATGATTGAAGCAACTGACTTTAGAAATGCAATGTCCTTGTTAACCACTGCTGTGAATGTAATCACAACACAAGGTACGGCAGGGATGCATGGCTTTACTGCATCAGCCGTATGCAGTGTGACCGATACACCGCCCTCATTGCTGGTCTGTATGAATCAATCCTCTCGCTCACATGCACATTTTATTGAAAATAAAGTGCTATCAGTCAATGTGCTCAGCACACAGCATGAACACATCTCTAATGCATTTGCCTCAAGCAAATTCAATTCTGAAGATCGCTTCAAATTTGGTGATTGGACTACACTCGAAACAGGATCACCTGTGTTAGAAGATGCTTTGGTGAGTTTTGATTGTCAGATTGAAGATATTCAAAACGTCGGTACACATAGCATTTTCTTATGTCGTGTCTTAGCGATTAAACAAAGTCAGCAAGAGGAAAGCCTGGTCTATTTTAACCGCGCTTATCATCAAGTCGGTCAATTAGAAATGGCTTAACCGTCCATTGCTTTAATACTCCATTCTTTAAAAGTCAGCATATCGTGGAACTTATTATTTTTTTAGCCATTGGGGCGCTTGCCGGATTTGCAGCAGGGCTCTTTGGTGTGGGTGGTGGAACAATTATTGTCCCGCTCTTATTTATTGTCTTTACCCAAATGGGTTACAGTGCTGACGTCATTATGCATTTGGCCTTAGGCACTTCTTTGGCAACCATTGTGGTTACCTCGATCAGCTCATTGATGGCTCACCATAAGAATGGCGCAGTCATATGGCCTGTATTTAAAAATCTCGCACCAGGAATGGTGATCGGAGGCTTTGTTGGGGCCGGAATTGCAGGATTACTTTCTGGAATTCATCTTCAGCTGATTGTTGGCGTATTTTTGCTTTGGGTGGCTTACACCATGTTTACAGGTTCCAGAAAAGTGGTAGATACCCATAAAGTACTGCCTTCATCGCCTAAACAAGTAGGTGCAGGCGCTGGGATTGGTGTAGCTTCTGCAATTTTCGGTATCGGCGGTGGCAGCTTAACTGTGCCTTATTTAAATCATTATGGTGTAGTCATGCAAAAAGCGGTTGGAACCTCAGCTGCATGTGGTTTACCCATTGCGATTGCTGGTGCTTTAGGATTTATGATTTTTGGTATGAATGCCCACGCCGCTGTGCCCAATAGTATTGGCTTTGTACATATTTATGCCTTTTTAGGCATTAGCCTGATGAGTTTCTTTACAGCAAAATTTGGTGCAAAAGCAGCACATGCATTATCACCACAAATGCTGAAAAAATGTTTTGCCATATTGCTGTTTATCGTTGGATGTTTTTTCCTTTTTAAAGGACTGCGTTGAAACATATTCAATCTTCAGTATGATGAAAAAGCCCATGGAATATGGGCTTCTGTATTTTTGCAATAGCTAGAATGATTGTCTGAGACGCAGTTGTCTTACTCGGACTGAGGTAACTGATTGTTGAGTCATAAGTATCATTGAACAGCCAGAATGAAATTTGACTTGCTGAAACAAGGACGAAATGTGCTGAAAACAAAAAATAATTTCACAAAATAGTAGGCAGGATTGCTATGTAACCTGAGTTCGATATAAAAAAAGAGTAGAAAAAAAGCCCTGTTTTTGTAACATATTGGTTCTCAAGACAAAATGTTATAAAACAAGGCTTCTCAATGGATCAT
>NZ_JBIQOC010000014.1:0-72219 GCF_044130295.1 Acinetobacter uliginosus
TGTGTTTGCCACTCGAAAAGAGGCTAATGCTATATTGTTTGACTATATTGAGATTTATTACAATCGGGTCAGAAGGCATTCTGCAAACGGCTGGTTAAGTCCAGAAGCCTTTGAGCAGAAATATTGTAAGAATTTAGAGGGACTTGTTGTCCACGATACTGTCTAGGATCAAGATGAATATTGAGCAGTCCTCTCTCCCTCAGGGAGAGAGTTAGAGAGAGGGGATAAAATTAGAATTCTAGATTTCTTCCTGTAGCTAGATTGGCGAGTAAAGCAGCTTAGATAAGTAATGAAATTGATGGGATTTAAAATACCTCCCTCTAACTCCCTCCTAAAAGGAGGGAGAATATAAACCCATCAAATCCATTTCTTCCAGCGGAAATAGGCCAGCGGTCCAATAAAGAAAGCCGCTAAAATAATACTGACCATAATGAAGCTGGTGGTTCCTCGTGCAAAGGGCAGTACATCAGTATTCATGCCATACACACTGGCAACCAGCATGGGTGGTGCGAGCATGCTTGGCAAGATCGAGAAGCGACGGATGGTATCGTTCTGTTCGGTATTAATGAATCCCGAGGTGGTGTCCAGCAAGAACCGAACCTTCTGGAACAGGAAGGCATCATGTTCGACCAGAGATCGAACATCTTCGCTCAGTTCCCGAATATCGGCATCATAAATATGACTGCCCAACGCACGTGGACGGGACAAGAAAGTCAGGACACGGCGCAAATCGATTAAACACAATTGTGCTTTTCCAAGTATGTCTTCCAATTGTGCCAGACGGGTAATCATGTCATCCAGATCGAGAATCTGTTCACGATGACGGTTGTTGAGCACTTCGGTAGAGTACTTTTCCAGATCCTTGTGGATATCTTCCAGGATATCCGCAAGTTCATCCAGTTTGGCTTCCAGCAAGCCAAGCAAGACCCAGGTCGGGTCTTTATAGTCAATCTCATAGTCATTGCGGCGGGCACGGGCACGGAAAGCGCGAAAGGCCACCAGTTTTTCACCGCGCAGGGTAAACAGGTGTTGTTTATGCAAAATAAAGGCTACCGTTTGCACGGTTGCCAAAATACTCGAGTTGTCATCAGTTTCGCCATCGACCTGAAAATTTTTATTTTTTGTCAAAAAGTAGGTGCTGATATGTAAAATACCATCATCATCACGGTAAAATCGTGCCGATGAAGAAATATCTTCCAAGGATTTTAGCGTCGGTAAATTTTGCTCATAAGCATCTAAGACCCATTGTTGTTCTTCTTGTGATGGGGCAATGAGATCGATCCACACTAAATCCGGGTGGAGATCAAAACCACCATTGATGGTGGCATCTTCCAAACTACCGCGCTCTGTGGCGTAAAAGGCTTCAAGCATGCTGTCTTTTCCCTGCGCAGTATAGGTGAATTGATGGGTGTATTTTAGACAAGGAATTGAATAAAAACACTGATTCAATCGCTTTTTTATTAAAAAATCTCCTGAAAATTTACTTTATTAATATGACATCTGCAAAACAGGCTGAAACAATGACGAAATCGATCGCAATTTTTTGTGGCTCAGCTTTAGGTACCGATTCGATTTTTTTAGATACTGCACAAAAAGTGGGACAAACCCTTGCCCGGCAAGGTAAAACGCTGGTCTATGGCGGTGGCCGTTCTGGCTTGATGGGTATGGTGGCCGATAGTGCTTTACAGGCAGGCGGCAAAGTCATTGGGGTAATTCCAAGGGTGTTGGTGGATCATGAGCTGGCTCATCCGCATTTAACCGAATTGCATGTGGTGGCCAATATGCATGAACGTAAAACCAGGATGTCGGAACTTTCTGATGCCTTTATTGCCTTGCCGGGTGGTGCAGGTACGCTGGAAGAGATTTTTGAGCAATGGACCTGGTCACAGCTCGGTATTCATTTAAAGCCCTGTGCATTTTTAAATGTGGCCGGATTTTACGATGATTTGCTGAAATTTATTCAGTTGACCACAGTAAAAGGTTTTACCCAGCCACGTTTTTCAGACAGTATGATTGCTTCGGATTCCATTGAAGAGATTTTGCAACAATTTGATGCTTTTCGAGCGCCACAACCGAAATGGGGTATGGCTGATCAAGAAATTTTGGTGAAACATGCATGAATATCATTACTGTGGCGGCGGCCATTATTTTAAATGATCAACAGCAACTGTTAGTGGTGCGTAAACGTAACACGTCCTGCTTTATGCAGGTGGGTGGCAAGCTTGAACCCCATGAGCCACCCGAAATCACAATGCTGCGTGAAATTCAGGAAGAAATAGGCTGTCGGGCCTCGATTGAGCAATTCATCGGTCGTTTTGAAACTGCCACTGCCAACGAGCCGGATCATCAGCTGGTGAGTTATTTGTATTATGTGACTTTAGATCACGCACCGAAAATTGCCGCAGAAATTGCCGAAATGAAGTGGGTCGATCTGGAGGCTCAAACTACCCCATTAGCACCTTTAACCCGTGAAATTGTCATGCCGTGGGTGAAGCGGTTTTTAACAGAAAGCATGATGTCCTGACTGGTAAAAGGATTTTTCCCTCAAGGATGAGCCGACACTTCTCAAGGAGATAAGGGGGAAATCAGTATGTCCTTTCCAAAGATTAAATCTCTGCACTGGCAATACAGGCTGCATAAACTTTTTGACAGCCTAATGCTTCAAGTTTCTGTTTTAAAGCATGTAGCGAACTGCCGGTCGTGACTACATCATCCAGCATCAGCACTTTGCGGTAACGCACACGGGTCTTTGTGGCAATCACAAACTGCTGGTCAATCTGATCCAGCCGTTCGATCCGGCTCAAGCCTTTTTGCGAATGTTGGGCCAGTCGTGCAACCGGTTGCCAGACTGGAATATTCAGCTGTTTTGCCAGGAGTTTCGCAAGCACCAAAGACTGGTTATACCCCCGTTCTGCCAAACGCTGATGGGAAATGGGCATCGGGACAATGGCTTGGATTTTGGGAAGTTTGAGACCGATAAGTGAGCCAGTAAGCAGATTTTGAAAGTGCAGCTGTTGTTCATATTTGAATTTTTGAATAATACGGTCCATCGGATAGGCATAATGACAGGCCACCTGAATCTCCATTTCCTGTCGTCGGATGGTCTGTTTCAACCAGGGCAATTGTTGCCAGCAATCTGTACAGACTGAATGATGACGTTGCTGGTCTATGCCACAAAGTACACAGGGGAAAAGGCTCTGCATGGCTTTGTGCAGTAAGGGGTGAATCAATTGCAGCATGTTTTCTTCTTCTTTTTATTTAACTTTATTTTGCACAGTTTATTGGTGGTTTCAAGATCGGCAGCATCCATGCCACTTATACGATAATAAATAACCGATTCAGCCGGTTATTTTATAGGTGTCTTACATTATTTTTATACATAGGCATAGCGAGGGGCTTCAGGTAACCAGCGTTTTAACAGGGCTTCTGCATTGTCTGGATAGTCTTTTAAGATTTGCTGCGCGACATAATGTGCCTGATTCAGCAAATGATCATCACGTTCTAACTTGGCGACCCGAAAGCCCATGTCCCCGGTTTGTTTTGTGCCGAGCAATTCACCCGGCCCGCGAATTTCCAGATCCTTTTCGGCAATGATAAAACCGTCATTGGTTTCACGCATAATGCGCAGCCGTTCCTGTCCATTTTGCGAAAGCGGATTTTTATATAGCAAGGCACAGAAACTGGCAGTCGCACCACGACCGACCCGACCGCGTAACTGATGTAACTGTGAAAGTCCCAAACGTTCGGCATTTTCAATTACCATGATGGAGGCGTTTGGTACATCCACGCCAACCTCAATGACCGTAGTGGCAATCAAGAGTTGCAGCTGATTGTCTTTAAACTGTTGCATTACGGATTGTTTTTCATCGGCTTTCATTTTGCCATGCACCAGACCAATGTTGAGCTGAGGAAAACGTTCCTTAATTTCCTGATAAGTCGCTTCAGCAGCCTGTGCATCCAGCGTTTCCGACTGTTCTACCAACGTGCAGACCCAGTAAGCCTGTTTGCCTTCAGCACAATTGCTAGCAATACGCTGTAGCACTTCTTCACGGCGGTCTAAAGGAATGGTGACGGTCTGAATCGGGGTACGGCCGGGCGGCAGTTCGTCAATCACCGAGGTATCCAGGTCACCATAAGCAGACATGGCGAGTGTGCGGGGAATCGGGGTGGCGGTCATCACCAGTTGATGCGGGGTTGTATTGTTGACGCCTTTATTACGAAGAGCCAGTCGCTGATCGACCCCAAAGCGATGCTGCTCATCAATAATTACCAGGCCGAGTTTGGCAAATTCGACATTTTCCTGAAACAGGGCATGAGTACCTACCACCAGATTGGCCGTGCCTTGTTTAATGGTTTGCTCAGCTGCTGCACGAGCTTTGCCTTTCTGTTTGCCTGAAAGCCAGGATACATTCAGACCTAAAGGCTCAAACCATTTTTTAAAGTTCAGATAATGCTGTTCCGCCAGGATTTCCGTTGGTGCCATCAGTGCCACTTGCCAGCCTTCTTCCAGCGCATGACAGGCAGCAACGCCAGCCACCAGTGTTTTACCAGCACCCACATCACCCTGAACCAGACGTAGCATCGGCTTGTTTTGTTTTAAGTCCTGCATAATTTCTTTGGAGACCCGTTTTTGTGCACCGGTCATTTCAAAAGGCAAGCCAGCCAATAACTGCTTGGCAAAATTTTTACTTGGGCTAAAAGAGGGGGCGGCAATCTGCTGGATATAGGCACGCCGTGAGAGCAGACTGATCTGATGGGCCACCAGCTCTTCAAAAATCAGCCGCTGCTGGGCCGGATGAGAACCTTGCGCCAGCTGTAGCATATTGGCATCCAGTGGCGGTTCATGAATATATTGCAGTGCCTGTTTTAGCGCATAACCATTGGTGAATTTTTCCGGCAATAATTCGGGCAGCTCATCACTATGCTGTTTTAGTGCCTGTTTAACATATTCACGCAGCTTGGGCTGGGTTAAACCTTCTGTTGCTGGATAAATGGCAGTAAGCTGGGTTTTCGGTAGGGGCGTATGTTCGGTAATCAGCTGAATTTCAGGATGATACAGTTCCAGACCACGTGCACCGACACGAACTTCACCAAAAATGCGCAAGCGGTTGCCGACTTTGGCCCGATCGGTCAGGGCTTTATAGACATGGTAAAAACGCAAGGTGACTTTGCCAAAGTCATCCTGGAGCTGTATGGCCATGGATTTACGTTTTCCGGGTGGAAAATCAACCCCTTTCACAATACCTTCCAGCAAATAACTGCGCCCCACGACCAATTGGTTCATGGAGATGATCGTGCTACGATCTTCATAATCACGCGGTAGATGAAACAGCAAATCATCTGTCGTAAAAATATTCAGTTTTTCCAGTAGTGCAGCAGAGGCAGTTCCTACCCCTTGCAATTGATGGACTGCAGCCATTCGCCCTCAACTTGAGTTAAATCATCAGGTGCTTAATGCATATATTATTTATAGGTTATGGTCAAACATCTACCCGGGTTGCTAAACAATTATTTCAGCAAGGGCACCAAATTACCACAATCAGCCAAAGTCCGAAAACTGATGTTTATGCAAATCATCTAATTCAGGATGTGCATCAGCTTGATTTGACTCATCTTGAACCTGTGGATTGGGTCTATGTTTTATTGTCGCCGTCACAAAGTTCTGTGGAAGGCTATCAGCAGACTTATGTCGATTCAGTGGCTCCGATTGTTCAAGCCTTAAAGTCCCATCCAGTGCAAAAAATTGTGGTGGTGTCGTCAACTCGGGTTTATGGTGAAAATGCGGGCGAGCGGATTGATGATGAATCTGCTCTTCAGCCTGTGGATGAGCAGGGCAAGTTACTCTGGAAAATGGAGCAACTCTATCAACAGGCATTCACTGAACGCTGTGTGGTGATCCGTCCTACAGGAATTTATGGCACGTCCGTGGCAAGGATGATCAAGCTGGCTGCAACGACCCAAAACTATCCTCAAATTCACTGGTCTAACCGGATTCATATCGATGATCTGGCGCGATTCCTGGCGCAACTGATTCACGTGGAACATCCAGAACCGTCCTATATTGTCACCAATAATCAGCCTGTACCTTTACATGAAGTGATTCAGTGGTTTCAATGGCAATTGGATTTAGCTGAACTGGCCTTAGAAAGTCAAAAAGAAACGGGGAAACGGATTTATGCGATGCGCATGGTGGAAACTGGATTTCAGCTAGAGCATGAGGATTGTTTTGGGGATTATGCAGAATTATTAAAGACGGAGTGAATGTCACCTTGATATTTGAAATTCCTCCTCCCTATGGGAGGAGTTTAGGAGGAGTGTTCTTTAATTAACCTCTCCCTAGCCCTCACTTACGCTTTATAATAGCTTAGAAGTGTATTAATAGACCTCTCCCTAACCCTCTCCTTTCAGGAGAGGGAATACTTAAGACTCTTATTTCTTCTTCCGTTTCAAACGGCGTTTCGCTTGCTGCGCCGCAACGGCATCCAAAGCTTCTTTTAACTCTTCATCGCTGAAGGCAGTAATGTGCTGAAGCATCTGCAAGGTCACATCATCCAGTACCAGATTGGCGTACTGAGCCACGTTTTGGAAGTTCTCGTCAAACACAATGGCGTTATCTTCATTGTTACGGATATAGCCCTGCTGAGTCAGCACTTTAATGAAACTCTGGAACAGCGATTTATCAAAGAACTCCGGTGAGTTGAATTCATACAATACCGACAGACGTTGACCAACCAGATGACTGAGCTCTTCCACCTGACGGGTAGAGATGTTGCCTGAACCACGCTGGGTGATTAAAGTCAGGGTCATATAGTAACGCTCCAGACTTTGCATCACAGGTGCAGCAAGCACTACCAGCTGATTGTGATCTTCTGAATTTGGTGCAGGGGAAAGCAGGTTGCCCTCGCTATCTTCAGCAATCAGTTTCGCCTGAATCAGCGCTTCTGCATAAGCACAGATCTGATCTTTCAGCTCTTCATCTTGCCATTTCAGGAACAGTTCCGCTTTTAGGAATGGATAAAGGGTGCGGATGACATTGATCAAATCGCCACGGCGAATCGAACCATTATGTTCAACCAGCGCAGCAATCAGTGACGGCAACACGAAGGCATGCAGAATGTTGTTACGGAAATAAGTCAGCAATACTGCCTGATTGTCTTCAATGGCAATGATATCACCTAGGACATGCTTCACACGTTTAATCAGTTTCAATTTTAAACCGTATGCAATAATTTCCTTGCCTGAAAGCGGTGTTACCTGAGTACGTGCATCATAAGGCAATGCAGTCAATAGCTTACGGTAGGCATCCAGTTGCTTGATGCAGATTTCTTCATCCAGCGTATGTTTAGGCGTAGCCAATAGAATTAGCGAAAGCAGCGATACCGGATTGATCACCACAGCACGGTTAATGTTTTCCAGAATCGCATGCGCAGCACTGTTTACTGTATCAGACACTTCTTGCGGAATCGGATCATCATTCTTGGCAATTTTAATATTTTCCGCACCATGCTGTTTCAGCATGTCATCGAGGAATACCGGCTCACCAAAGTTCACATGCACCTGGCCAAAGATACGTTCGATTTTGCGCAGGGTTTTTAAAATGCCCATGATTGATTCGGATTCTTTGTCTTTACCATTCATTTCGCCGACATAGGTGGTACCTTCCATCAGGCGTTCGTAGCCAATATAGGTCGGTACAAACACGATCGGTTTGGAACGGCCACGCAAATGCCCGTGAACCGTCATGGCCAGCATACCGGTTTTTGCTGGCAGCAAACGTCCCGTGCGTGAACGACCGCCTTCAATAAAGTATTCCAGTGGGGTGTTACGGGAAAGAATGTTGAATAGATATTCTTTAAATACTGTGGTGTACAGACCATTACCACGGAAAGTACGGCGAATAAAGAAGGCACCGCCACCACGCAATAATTGTCCGACAAAAGGCATGTTCAAGTTATCGCCGGCAGCAATGTAGGGCACCATCATGCCGCGTTTATAAATCACATAAGACAGTAATAAATAGTCAATATGACTGCGGTGACAAGGGGTATAAATAATCTCGTAGTCTTTGGCCAGTTCCCGCACGGTACTGAAATTATGCACTTCAACGCCATCATAGAGCTGGGTCCATAAACGGGTTAGCGCCATATCGGCAAAACGTACGGCCGAATGTGAATAGTCCGATACAATCTCGTTTAAATAGCCAATAGCACGACGTTCAGCTTCAATCATGCTGATTTTGCCACGGATGCTTTCACGACGGATGGCATCCTGCACATCAGTAGATTTGATCAGTGAATGCATCACATTGCGGCGATCTGAAAGATCCGGGCCGAGCACGACTTCACGCTGACCATCTAAATAGTTGTTTAGTTTGTTAAGAATATACGTTGCAGGTGACAGGTTTGGATGGGTCTGTTTGGCAAATTCGATCAGCTGGCGTAAAGACTGGCCCTGATGGAATTCCAGATAGGATTGGCGACCATGCAGGCCAATATTCACCAGCTGTTTAACGGTACCTGGTGTTGCCCAGGTGTCGGTAAATAGCAGTTTCAGCCAGGAATCTTCTTTGTCTGGTGAACGTCCCCATAATACGGTAACCGGAATCAGTTCAATATCAACCTGAGGATGATGTTCCAGAATGTCGATCAGGCGCAATAAGCGTGGCGGAAAGGCATGCAGTGGCGGATTGAGTAAATTGTTTTCATCATGATGCTGCAAGAACAGTACTGATGCTTTTTCTTTATGATCACCCACCACCAGCGGATCTAATGCCGGTGACAGTTTCAGACGGCGGGTTTCGCCATCGACAATCAGTGCATTGCTACGTGAATAATTTTGTAATACATAGCACACCACTTTTTGTTGAACGGGTTGCTCTGTCCGGGAATTTACTTCTGTAGTTGTCGGTTCAGTAGGAACCTCACCAAGAACATGTGGGGTTACCACCAGGTCAAGCAGCTTACTGGAAAGCTGACGATAGATTTGACCAAAGCCACTCTTGGACATACATACTCCTACTTAAATGACCGAAACCACAGATTTCTGAGGGGAAATAGTTTTGTAGTATTGTAATTGAAAACAATATGTCATTTTCTGACAAAATGCATATTGAGTGTTAAATTTTATCGTTAAAAATCGTATTTTTAGCGAATATTCAGCACAAATCGCGTGACAGACCAGTCAGTTGAACTGTAGGGCTTTAGTCGGGATTTGTGGCAGAATAGCAATTATAGCTTAGCTGATTGATTGAAATTTTTCGCCTAGATTTTAGGTATCCCACATTAAAACAGGTTGCTTATGAATGCCTTAACCCAAGAGCTGGTTGAATTACTAAGTCTTGAAAAAATTGAAGAAAATATTTACCGGGGGCAAAGCCGTAATCTGGTCGGTAAGCGGGTCTTTGGTGGGCAGGTGTTGGGGCAGGCCTTACGCGCGGCATCCTATACCGCAGATCGTCCGGCACATTCATTACATGCCTATTTTTTATATGGCGGAGATGTCAACGCACCGATTATTTATGAAGTGGACCGATTGCGTGATGGCAAGAGTTTTGTCAGTCGTCAGGTGCGTGCCATTCAGCATGGGCGGACGATTTTTACCGCCATGATTTCATTTGCCAGCCCGGAAGAAGGCTTGAATTATCAAATCTCCGAGCCGGAATATCCTGCGGTTGAAGACCTGAAAAGTGAAGCAGAGCTCAAAGCACAGCTGGTCGAATTTGTGCCGGAAAATGTGCGTGCCAGTTTTATGCGTGACCGTCATGTGGACATTCGTCCGGTCAATCCACAAAATCCATTCCAGCCACAGCCTGAAGCCCCATCATACGCTCACTATATCCGCACCCATGGTCAGATTTCCCAGAAGGTCGATGAAATTTCATTGCATCAGGCTATTGCGGCTTTCTACTCGGACTTTACCTTAATGACTACGGCTTTACGTCCACATGGTTTAAGTTATATTTCTCCGAGTCTGCAATGTGCCAGCATTGACCATGCCATGTACTTCCATAAGCCATTTCGTGTTGATGAGTGGATGCTCTATGATATGGAGGCCACCATTAGTGCCAGTTCGCGCGGACTGAATTTTGGCCGTATGTGGCAAAATGGCGAGCTAGTGTGCAGCACCACTCAGGAAGGTTTGATCCGCTTGCGTGAAATTGAAACCCAATAAGGCTCAAAATGGCATAAAAAACCGGAGCTGCTGTCCGGTTTTTTATGCTTGTCTTGATCATTGTGATTTAGTGGCAGCGAGGGATATCCTCGGAGATGTCTTTATGGCAGCCATGGTTTGGATGGGCAAATGCCAAGGGAATATGCAGAAGTAGCACGGTCATAAGCATGATTTTTTTCATATTGATTCTCTTTTAATTATTGGCTGAATGCGTATTTATTCATAAGCAGATTTTATGCCATCAGTTTAACGAAGTGTTGATGATTCAGACTAAGTGAGCCGCTGGCTTTTATTCATTTATGCTGAGCTTGTGACAAAAAATTCCTCGATTCTAAAAATAGGCCATGGCATAGTGCCTGACAGGACTTAATGATAAAAAGCATGTCGTGATGAGCTTAAATACACAAATATTGATTGCTGCGATTTTAGGGGTGGCATTCGGGTTTCTGTTAAACCTGTTTCCAAATACCCAGTTTTTCGATATCAGTCTCTATGGTTTGGGGCTGGCCAGCAGCATTTTTATTGGTTTATTAAAAATGCTGCTGATTCCCCTGATTTTCAGTTCGATTGTGGTCGGCGTTTCGAACTTGCAGGCCGGTGGACAGTTGGGGCGAGTCTGGAAAATCACTCTACTGTGCTGTGTGACCACCACCACCTTGGCGCTCATTTTAGGCTTAAGCTGTGCCCATTTGTTTAATGTGGGCAAGGGTGTGGATATCGTGATGTTTCAGGATGCCATGAACAGTCATCAAACGCCCGATACCTTAACGCCATCGTCCTTCTTCACCAATTTTATTCAAAATACCCTGATTAATCCCTTTAAAGCCTTTGCTGAAGGCAATGTGCTGGCGGTAGTAGTATTTGCCCTGTTTATTGGCGTGGCTCTGGTCAAAGGCGGAGATAATTTCCGCAGTGTACGCAAGTTAAGCCTGCAATTTTTTGACATCATGATGCTGATGATTAGCTGGGTGATGAAGCTGGCACCGCTTGGTATTTTTGCCTTACTGGCAAAACTGATTTCAACTGAAGACATTTCCGTATTAAGCCGTCTGGCCGAGTTTGCTGCCGTGGTGACCGGAACGACCATTTTCCATGGTGCAGTAGTATTGCCTTTGTTGCTATGGATTTTTGGCAAGATGAGTCCGATCACTTTCTTTAAAGGTACACGCGCTGCGCTGATTACCGCATTTGCCACCAGTTCCAGTTCGGCTACCATGCCACTGTCGATGAAATGCGCGCAGGAAAATTTAAAGGTACGTCCACAAACCGCAGGCTTTGTCATTCCTTTGGGCACTCAGCTGAACATGGATGGCACGGCGCTGTATGAAGCTGCGGCAGCACTTTTTATTGCCAACCTGATGGGGCTGGACTTAAGTTTGGGCCAGCAACTGGTGGTCTGTGCAACCGCCATGATTGCCTCGCTGGGTGCGCCGGGTATTCCAAGTGCCGGTATGGTGACCATGATTATGGTGCTGCAATCAGTCGGTTTACCGGCAGAAGCCATTGCCATCTTACTGCCGATTGACCGTTTGCTGGATACCGTGCGTACCGTGGTCAATGTTCAGGGCGACATGATGATCAGTGTCGTGGTCGATCGTTATAGCCGTGAAGCGCAAGTTGATTAGTCTAGTTCCAAGCTGGGATTAAATACAATTTCCCAGACATGACCATCGGGATCTTGGAAATAACCCGCATAGCCGCCGTAAAAGGTAGCTTGTGCGGGTTTAATGATTCTGGCACCGGCATGTGCTGCTTGAGCCATGACCTGATCAACTTCCAGTGGGCTATAGACATTTTGCCCTAAGGTCATTTGCGTGGCACACATCGGCGTCAGTTCCAGTCCGGTATCCTGTTGAATGCTGCTTTGTGGCCATAAAGCGAGTTTCAGGCCTGACTGTAGTTCAATAAAGGCCACCGCACCATATTCAAATTCCTGACCCGTGATTCCTTCACAGTGTAGACCCAAACCTTCACGATAAAACTGTAATGATTTTTCCAGATCGCGTACCCCAAGAGTAATGACTGAAATCCGTGCTTGCATAGGGTTGTCCTTATTGTTGTTTTCCTGGACTTTTATCTTAGAACAAATCAAAAGCAGGACATAAAGCCCGACTGTGTGGAAATTGTATACAGAAATTTTAGTGTTATATGGATGATAAAAAGGACTAGGTCACTTTGGGCAGATGAATAGGATTGCTCATGAATCAGCTGAGTTTGATGTTCCTTAAACGGGAGAGAAGTTTCATCATACTGTCCTTATTATTTTTCTGTGCAGTACTGTACTTGAGCTTAAGGTCAGTATGAAAAAATGTCCCGCATTGTGATGAGCAATACAGGACACTGCAATATCAATGGATGAGGATTTTTGTCAGACAGACCCGATCAATCCGCTTGTCGGCTCTGATCAGTGGCATCTTCGGCAATTTCAGTCTCGCATTCTTCCTCTGCCAGTTCTAAAGATTCGAGTGGTTCATCCAGATCATCAAGACTGGCTGCAGGGATGCTGTCTAGATCAAATTGGCTTGATTGCTCAAGGGTGAAGTTCAAACGGCCACCCATCACACTGGCCAGCTCTTCGAGGCCTTGCTTGTTGAGAGATGAAAACAATTGAATGGAGAAATCCAGCTTCATTTTTTTCAATGCCGCTTTCACTTCTTGCAATGCTTTGGATGCCGGTCCACGATTCAGTTTGTCTGATTTGGTCAGCAAGACATGCACGAACAATTTACGTGAGTAGGCCCATTCCAGCATCATCACGTCAAAATGTTGCAGCGGATGACGGATATCCATCAGCAGCACCAGACCTTGCAAACTCTGACGATGAATCAGGTAGTTTTCCAATTCTTTTTGCCAGACAATTTTCATTGCTTCAGGTACAGCTGCATAGCCATAACCCGGCAAATCGACCAGACGCTGCTCTGGATTGCCAAGGCTGAAGAAGTTAATCATTTGGGTACGGCCCGGCTTTTTAGAGGCACGTGCCAGCTGTTTCTGGTTGGTTAAGGCATTAATCGCACTTGACTTGCCGGCATTGGAACGTCCGGCAAAAGCAACTTCATAACCGGTATCTTCAACGCAAAGGCTCAGCTTTGGCGCGCTCATCAAAAATTCGGCTTTACGCAACCAGTTCAATGCGCGAACAGAGTACTCAGTAATGGCAGGATCAACTTTTTTCTCATAGCTGATCTTTTGCTTGGGCGCATGGGCTGTCTTACTGTTTTTCGATTTTCCTCTGCTGTGATGCATAACTCAACTTCAATAAATGATCTACAAGCGAACATTATAAAGGAAGTCGTTCGGGCAAGCGAACTTTGCAAGCGCAGGAATTAGAGATTGATCATCTGGATTGGAGATTGAGTGGTGTATTTGGCTGCCGGAGAGTTATTTAAAACCTGAGCCAGGGTGTATTGATCTAGGCTTAGATAAAACTGTTCCACTGCCTGATCGAGAAAGCCTTTTAGTCCGCACTGAGAACGCAGTACGCAGGGTGGGGTATTGCATTCGACAATCTGGTTTTCACCTTGCAGGATGCGTACGACTTGACCCAGGTTCAATTCAAGAGCCTCAGGGTTGAGTCCAATCCCGCCGCCTTTGCCTCGCGTGGTAATCAGCCAGTTCTGTTTGCTCATAAAATGCACAATTTTCACTAAATGGTTTTTAGACACATGCAAGTCTTGGGCAATTTCTGCAATGGTATAAGGCATATCCCGTGGCTGGGCAATATACATTAAGATACGCAAAGCATAGTCGGTGAATTTATTTAATTGCATGATCGTGCTGATATTTTTCAAAAAATGAATAGATAAGGGCTAGTCTAGCATAACTAGACCAGCCCCTCTTTATTTTATGCTGACCCAGCAGGCTAGTGTTTTACGCCACCTGTGCCAAAGGCTTCACTGTGAATGTTTTCAGCAGGGATGCCGCGAGCAACCAGCACCTTTTGCTGTTCAGCCATAAATGGCATTGGACCACACAGATAGTAGTCGGCATTGACAGGTAACAATGCGCTATCTAGGGTGCTTAAGTCCAGGCGACCGGCAACATCATAATCTTCACCTAATTTATCGCCTGAATGTGGGAACTCATAAGCGGTAAATGTGCTAAGACGAGGATATTTTGCTTTCAACTCCTGAATATGTTGATGCATTGCATGCACTTGTTTGCTACGGCAGGCATGGATAAAGGTCACAGGCTGTGGCATATCCAGAGTCACCAGCTGATTCAGCATGGCAATCATTGGCGTTAAACCTACACCGCCACTGATGAACACATTACGTTTATTTGGGTCGATCAGGTAGAAATTACCTGTTGGTGCAGAAACTTCAATTTCTGAACCTTCTGGCAAGCTATGTAGGGTGTTCGACACCCAACCTGGAACCATATCGCCTTTTTGATCTTCACGTTTTACCGAGATACGTAAATAATCCGCTTGTGGGCAAGTGGAAAGCGTATATTGACGAGGCTGTTTCAAGCCAAGTTCTTCAACGAAAACACGTACTGAAATATATTGGCCGGCTTCGTATTTCGGCAATGCGCCGCCATCGACAGGTTGAAGATAGAAAGAGGTGATTTCATCGCTTTCAACGACTTTATTGGCAATCTTGAAGTTACGCCAGCCTAACCAACTACCTTTGGTTTGTTGATGCTGATCGTAAATGGCTTTTTCAGTGCTGATGAACAGGTCTGCCAGTTGACCATAAGCTGCTGCCCAAGCGCCAATGAGTGGATCGTCCATTGAAATGCTTAGAACTTCACTGATGGAATGAAGCAGGTTTTCACCAACAATATTATAGTCAGGGGCTTGAATGTTCAGGCTAACGTGTTTGTGTGCGATTAACTCAACTACAGGCAAAAGCACAGAAGGATCTTCAATGTTTTCAGCATAAGCCAACACGGCGCCTGCAAGAGCTTGTGCCTGTGCACCACTGCGCTGGTGCCCCATATTAAATGTTTCTTTTAGATCTGGATTATTGCCCAACATACGGTTATAAAAATAACCAGTTAATGCTACGCCATTTTCACGGAGTACAGGAACAGTGGCTTTTACTAGGTCAATTTGCTGCGGAGTCATGTTTGATCTCTCATGGCTGTTATTTATAAGATGTACTCAAAATACATGTTATAAAATCTTTTTACAACACCTATTTTTGGTTAAACCATAAAAAAATTATGGAATATAAGAATATCCGATGGTTTGATTGCTTTTGATTTGTAAACCAGATTATTTTCTGCCATTAGTAAATCTTCTAAATAGCGGACTATTTTGCCCGGTCGAGCCTCCTAAGTTGCTTGTAGCACGGGTGGCAAAAGTATAGGCAGTATCTTGAATCAGCTTTTTATACTGTTGTGCGGGGCGTGCAGCATGTTTTTTCTGCTCTAGTGTTAGGTGCTGTTATTGGCGCAGCTGTTGTGTGGACAGAACTTCTGCTTCGCTGGGTTACTGTTTTCTAAAGCGGTTTTTCTTTTTTGTTTGATGCACTTGCTGCTACTTGGTTTTGTAACTTTTCAATAGACATTCAAAATCCAGACTTTGTTTATCCATGCTGGTAATTACGCTATGGCTGATCAGTAGGTTACATTTTTCAGGCTGCATTGAATTAATTGGATTAAAGGAAGAGTAGGCGGGTATTCGGCCGCAGCCAAAAATACCAGCCTCCCCATAGGTAAATTTTTCTGTCAAACACGAGGATCATCTTTTTACCAGTTCCGACTGCCCCGGCAATCAAACCGTGGTGCCGGAAAAAATTGTGAATGTAAAACAATTTTTGGGTGTGTACTGGTAGCATTTTCCTGACGCTGATGATAGGTAGATCCTTTTTATTCTTTAATTTTTTGCTGGTTTAACTGCTGTAATGCCTGTTTGATATCCTGGATTAAATCTTGAGAATGTTCGAGTCCGATACAAAAACGGACTAAAAGTCCTTCTTTTAAGTGGGAATGTTCCAGTACACGCATATCTTTCAGGTTGTACAGCATGACCAGACTGATCGGTCCGCCCCAGCTAAAGCCCAGTTTAAACAGTTCTAGTGCATCGCAGAAGCGACGGATATCTTCTAGGGTATATTCGGGCTTAAAAATCACACTGACCAGACCGGCACTGTGTTCTTCCTTACAAATTTCTTTCCAGTATTGATGTCCTGCTGATTCGGTATTGGCAGGATGTAGCACTTGGACAAATTCTGATTGCTGTTTGAGCCAGTCCAGTAGTGTTAGACAGCTTTCAGACTGGTGTTGATAGCGCACCTGCATTGAAGCCAGACTACGTTGTACCTGTGCTACATCATCACCCGACACACTAATCCCCTGAATGGCATGCATCCGGAATAATTGATGATGCAGTTTCTGGTCACAGGTCACTACTGAACCCATCAAGATGTCACCGCCACCACTTGGATATTTGGTCAATGCATGTACAGTCACATCTACACTTAAATGCTCATCGCCAAAATCGAAGGCATTAAAAGCCAGCCCTGCACCCCAGGTATTATCCAGTGCTGTCAGTATGTTATGCGCTTTGGCTTTTTTCACCAGATTGATCAGGTCGGGAAATTCCAGGGTCACGGAACCTGCTGCTTCTAACCAGATGAGTTTGGCTTTATCGGTAGGCTGGAAAGCCTCTGCATCAATCGGATTATATACTTTAATGCTAATACCATAACGCGTTTGCAGGTTACGCAGGTGTTCCATGTTTGGGCCATAAATGTTGTCTGCCACCCAGACTTCATCCCCCTGGGTAAGAAAACATGAATTCACTAAATTAATAGCCGACAAGCCACTTGGTGCCAGCAGGCAATATTTTCCGCCTTCGATCTGGGCAATGTTGTCGCCTAAAGTAAAGGTTGTAGGTGTGCCGTGGGTGCCATAACTATAATCATAATCATCGCTCCAGTGGCGATTAAACAGTGCATCGGTGTTCTCAAAAATAATCGTCGATGCACGAAACACGGGAGGTTGAACGGTAGAAATATATTGTGGGGCTTTTCGTGGTGCGTGAATGAGGGCTGTTTGTGAGTTTTTTTTCAAGGTGATGCTCTAAGTCGTACCAAAATTAGTCTTAGCTTAAGAGAAACACGCGGATTAGGCTATATAAATGCCGAAATGTATAGAAACCTTAATTTACGCCTAAAGTTGGCTTCATTCTTGCTAAAACTATGGCAGAGCTAAAACAATAGGCGGAGGCGCATGAAGTCGCATTTAAGAGTACATTATTTTCAGCATATTGCTGGTGAAGGGTTCGGCAGTTGTTATCAATTCTTAAAACAGCATCACGCTAAAATTACCGCAACGGAATTTTTTGCCTTACCTGTAGATCGACCACTTGATATCGAGGCTTTGCCGCAAGTGGAAGATGTAGATTTGCTCATCATTATGGGTGGAGCAATGAGTGTTAATGATGAAGCAAATTATCCCTGGTTAAAAGTAGAAAAGCGCTGGATCAGGCGTTATTTATCTATGGGTAAACCGGCCCTTGGTTTGTGTCTGGGCGGGCAATTGATTGCCAATGCTTTGGGGGCGGCGGTCAGGCGCAATGAACAGCAGGAGTTAGGTTTGACAGAGGTACGTAGGGTGAAGCATGTGTCTGAAGAGTGTTTTGAGTTGCCAGAACAGTTTAAGGTCATGCAATGGCACAGTGAAACCTTTGAAATCCCGAAAGGCGCTATTCATCTGGCGGAAAATGATGCCTGCCGCAATCAAATGTATCAAATTGGAAAAAATGTCTTGGGATTTCAATTTCATCCTGAAATAACCCCGGAGGTACTGCAACTGTTTTTAGAAAATGATGAAGAGTTAGAGAGCTTTTCCGGTCAATATGTGCAAACGGAACGTCAATTAAAAAGTATGTCAAAAAGTGACTTTATTAAAGGAAATCAAATACTAAACCAGGCAATAGAGTACGTTTTACAAAAAACAGCATGCTGAGTTATTTTTAAACAAAATACTAAAAGGATAAACAGAAAAAAAGAGGAAAAAGTTAAAAAGGGATTTGCTTAAGCGTTAAACAATCGCTATAATGGGCGACCCTTTGATGAAAGGGGGTTGGCTACGAATAAAGTAGTTAACATCGTGACAGTCGTGGCATCGATCATGACCTTAGTGATAATTCACTGCTCTTGACACTTGCCCACATAAAGTGGGGTGAGATGCGTCAAGAGTGATTCTTTATATATATTTGGCTTGGAGTTAACTGGTATGTCTAACCAGAGAATTCGTATCCGTCTTAAGTCTTTTGATCACCGTTTAATTGATCAATCAGCTCAAGAGATCGTAGAAACAGCAAAACGTACTGGCGCACAAGTGTGTGGTCCAATCCCGATGCCTACTCGCATCGAACGTTTCAACGTTTTAACATCACCACACGTTAACAAAGATGCGCGTGACCAATACGAGATCCGCACTTACAAACGTTTGATCGACATCGTTCAACCTACAGATAAAACTGTTGATGCATTGATGAAGTTGGATCTTGCAGCTGGTGTTGATGTTCAGATCGCTTTGGGTTAAGGCTTTCGGTTAATTAACGCTCTAAGTTAATTAGGCCGCTTTTTTAGAGGTTTATGCACATGGCTATTGGTTTAGTCGGTCGCAAGTGCGGTATGACTCGTATCTTTACAGATGCTGGTGTTTCTGTACCTGTAACAGTGATTGAGGTTGATCCTAACCGCATCACTCAAATCAAAACGCTTGAAACTGATGGTTATCAAGCGATTCAAATCACTACTGGTGAACGTCGCGAATCTCGCGTAACTAACGCTCAGAAAGGTCACTTCGCTAAAGCGGGTGTTGCTGCTGGTCGTCTGGTTCAAGAATTCCGCGTATCAGAAGCTGAGCTTGAAGGTCGTGAAGTTGGCGCTACTATCGGTGTAGATCTGTTCACAGTAGGTCAAATTGTTGACGTAACTGGCCAGTCTAAAGGTAAAGGCTTCCAAGGTGGTGTTAAGCGTTGGAACTTCCGTACTCAAGACGCTACTCACGGTAACTCTGTTTCTCACCGTGTTCTGGGTTCTACAGGTCAAAACCAGACTCCTGGTCGCGTGTTCAAAGGCAAAAAAATGGCTGGCCATTTAGGTGCTGAACGCGTAACTACACAGGGTCTTGAAATCGTTGCTATCGACGCTGAACGTTCAGTTCTGGTTGTTAAAGGCGCGGTTCCTGGTGCTACTGGTGGCGACGTAACTGTTCGTCCTACGATCAAGGCCTGAGGGGAAATAACGTGAATTTAAATACTGTTTCCGGCTCTGCTGTTGAATTATCTGAAGTTGCTTTCGGTCGTGAATTTAACGAAGCTCTTGTACACCAAGTTGTTACAGCTTACTTAGCTGGTGGTCGTCAAGGTTCGAAAGCTCAGAAATCACGTGCTGACGTATCTGGCGGTGGTAAAAAGCCATTCCGTCAAAAAGGTACTGGCCGTGCGCGTGCTGGTTCTATTCGTAGCCCGATCTGGGTAGGTGGTGGTAAAACTTTTGCTGCTCGTCCACAAGATTGGTCTCAAAAAGTTAACCGTAAAATGTACCGCGGTGCTATGCAATGCATCCTGGCTGAACTTGTTCGTCAAGATCGCTTGGTTTTAGTTGAAGAGTTTGCTGTTGCTGCTCCAAAAACTAAAGAGTTGCTTGCAAAACTTAACGACTTGAATGCTACTCGTGCATTAATCGTTACTGATGCTGTTGATGAGAACTTGTATCTTGCTGCACGTAACATTCCACACGTTGATGTGGTTGATGCTGCTGCAATTGATCCTGTTAGCTTGATCGCGTTCGACAAAGTTGTTATGTCTGTAGCTGCTGCTAAGAAAATTGAGGTAGAACTCGGATGAACAACGAACGTATCTATCAAGTCCTGCAAGGACCTGTATTCTCAGAAAAAGCACAAGTTTTAGGTGAAACTGCTGGTGTTCAAGTTTTTAAAGTTGCATTAAATGCAAACAAACTTGAAATCAAAAAAGCAGTGGAACAACTCTTTGGTGTTCAAGTTGTTAAAGTTAACACAACGATCACTAAAGGTAAGACTAAACGCTTTGGTAAAACATTAGGACGTCGTTCTGATGTTAAAAAAGCATACGTCACCCTGAAAGCTGGCCAAGATGTTGAAATGGCTGACTTGGGCGATACCGCTGAAAGCGCAGCGGAATAAGGACGAGAATTATGCCTATTCAAAAATGTAAGCCAACGTCACCAGGACGTCGCTTTGTAGAGAAAGTCGTTCACGACCATCTTCACAAAGGCGCGCCTTATGCTCCGTTGGTTGAAGCTAAAAAACGTACTGGTGGTCGTAATAACAACGGTCACATTACAACTCGTCACGTTGGTGGTGGTCATAAACAACACTACCGTATCGTTGACTTCAAACGTAACAAAGACGGCATTCCAGCTGTAGTTGAACGTATTGAATACGATCCTAACCGTACAGCTCATATTGCTTTATTAAAATATGCTGACGGTGAACGTCGTTACATCATTGCGCCTAAAGGTTTGCGTGCTGGTGATAAAGTACAATCTGGTAACGATGCTCCAATTCGTCCAGGTAACTGCTTGCCACTTCGCAACATGCCTATCGGTTCTACTCTTCACAACATCGAACTTAAAATCGGTAAAGGCGCGCAATTAGCTCGTTCAGCTGGTACTTCTGTTCAGTTGTTGGGTCGTGACGGTTCTTACGCTATCGTTCGTTTACGTTCTGGTGAAATGCGTAAAATTCACGTTGAATGCCGTGCTGTTTTGGGTGAAGTTTCTAACTCAGAAAGCAACCTTCGTTCACTAGGTAAAGCTGGTGCATCACGCTGGCGTGGTGTTCGTCCTACCGTTCGTGGTATGGCGATGAACCCAGTTGACCATCCACACGGTGGTGGTGAAGGGCGTAACAAAGGTATTCAACCTGTAAGCCCATGGGGTCAAAAAGCTAAAGGGTACAAGACACGTACCAACAAGCGTACGACTAAGATGATTATTCGCGACCGTCGCGTTAAGTAACAAGTAAAGGAATCTGACAATGCCTCGTTCTCTGAAAAAAGGCCCATTCGTCGATGCGCACTTGTTCGCTAAGGTTGAAGCGGCTGTAGCGAGTAACTCTCGCAAGCCGATCAAAACTTGGTCGCGTCGTTCGATGATTCTCCCAGATTTTGTTGGTCTAACAATTTCTGTTCATAATGGTCGTAACCATGTTCCAGTGATTGTATCTGAACACATGGTTGGTCATAAACTCGGTGAATTCGCGCCAACTCGTACCTATCGTGGTCACGGTGTTGACAAGAAATCTAAACGTTAAGGTGCGATGATGGAAGTTACTGCTAAATTACGCGGTGCCGCTATCTCGGCACAAAAAGCACGTTTGGTTGCAGATCTGATCCGTGGCAAATCTGTTGCTCACGCTTTAAATATCTTGAACTTCAGCAACAAAAAAGCTGCAGTTTTAGTTAAAAAAGCGTTGGAATCTGCGATTGCAAACGCTGAACATAATAACAGTTTAGATGTAGACGACCTTACAGTATCTACGATTTACGTTGACGAAGGCATCAGCCTTAAACGTATTATGCCACGTGCTAAAGGCCGTGCAGATCGTATTACTAAGCGTACTTGTCACATCACCGTTAAGGTAGGGGTTTGATATGGGTCAGAAGGTTCATCCAATCGGTATCCGCCTAGGTGTTGTGAAACGTCATAACGCTAACTGGTATGCGAATCCGAAACAATACGCTGAATACTTGCTTAAAGATTTGCAAGTTCGTGAGTTTTTAATTAAAAAACTTAAGAATGCAATGATCAGCAATATTCTTATCGAACGTCCTACAGGCGCTGCTAAAATTACTATTAGCACTGCTCGTCCTGGTATCGTTATCGGTAAAAAAGGCGAAGACATTGAAAAATTACAACGCGAATTAACATCTATTATGGGTGTTCCTGCGCAAGTAAGCATCAACGAAATCGATCGCCCAGACTTAGACGCTCGTTTAGTTGCTGAAGCGATCGCTTCTCAATTAGAGAAACGTGTAATGTTCCGTCGTGCTATGAAGCGTGCGGTTCAGAACACGATGCGTGCTGGTGCTAAAGGTATCAAAGTTGAAGTTTCTGGTCGTTTAGGTGGTGCTGAGATTGCTCGTACTGAGTGGTATCGTGAAGGTCGTGTACCTTTGCATACGCTTCGTGCAGACATCGACTACGCTACTATGCGTGCTGAAACGACTTACGGTACGATTGGTGTTAAAGTTTGGATTTTCCGTGGTGAGATTTTAGGTGGCATGAAACAAGTCATGAACCCTGCTCCTGCTGAAGAACGTCCAGCTAAACGCGGTCGCGGTCGTGGTGAAGGTCAAGAGCGTCGTGGTCGTCGCAATGATCGTTCTGCTGAAAAAGGAGAATAATCCATGTTGCAACCTAAACGTACTAAATTCCGCAAAGTGCAAAAAGGCCGTAACACTGGTCTAGCACACCGTGGTAGCACAGTATCTTTCGGTACTATCGCACTTAAATCTATTGAACGTGGTCAAATGACTGCGCGTCAAATTGAAGCTGCGCGTCGTACAATTAGCCGTCGTATTAAACGTGGTGGTAAGATCTTTATCCGTGTTTTCCCGGACAAGCCAATTACTGAAAAACCATTAGAAGTTCGTATGGGTAAAGGTAAAGGTTCTGTGGAATACTGGGTTTGCCAAATCAAACCAGGTAAAGTCTTGTACGAAATTGATGGTGTTAACGAAGAATTGGCTCGTGAAGCATTTACGCTTGCAGCTGCTAAACTTCCGTTTAAAACCACTATCGTGACTCGGACGGTAATGTAATGAAAACTAAAGATCTACGTGAAAAATCGGTAGAAGAGTTGACAGCTTTGCTTGATGAGCAACAGCTTAACCAATTCCGTCTTCGTATGGCTAAGGCAACTGGTCAATTGGGTAAATCGCATGAAGTTGCGCTTACTCGTAAGACTATTGCTCGTATCAAGACACTCCTTACCGAAAAACAGGGGAACGGACAATGAGTGAACAAACAGTTCGCACGTTAACCGGTAAAGTTGTAAGCGACAAAATGGACAAGTCTATTGTTGTGCTTATTGAACGCCGCGTTCAACACCCGTTGTATGGCAAATCAATCCGCCGTTCAACTAAATTACACGCTCATGATGAGAACAATGTTGCTAAAACTGGCGACGTAGTGACCATTAAAGAAAGCCGCCCAATTTCTAAAACTAAGTCTTGGACTTTAGTTGAAGTGATTGAAGCAGCTGCTGAGTAATTAGACGTTCTTGTTGCATCATCGGTTAATTTCGAGTACTCTTTGAGCCTTTCGAAATGTGACCGGTGATGCTCGGTTTTGGAGTAGGGCAATGATTCAAACCGAAAGTATGCTCGACGTAGCAGACAACAGTGGTGCTCGCCGCGTACAATGTATTAAAGTACTTGGTGGTTCACATCGTCGTTATGCTTCTGTTGGCGACATTATTAAAGTTACTGTAAAAGAAGCTATTCCACGCGCACGTGTTAAAAAAGGTGACGTGATGAATGCTGTAGTTGTACGTACAAAATTTGGTATCCGTCGTCCAGACGGTTCAGTGATTCGTTTCGACGATAACGCTGCTGTAATTTTGAACAACAACAAAGCGCCGATTGCAACTCGTATTTTCGGACCAGTGACTCGTGAACTTCGTACTGAACAGTTCATGAAAATCATTTCATTGGCTCCTGAAGTTCTATAAGAGGCACTCATGGCTAAGATTAAAAAAGGCGATCAAGTAATTGTGATCGCAGGTAAAGAAAAAGGCAAACAGGGTACTGTGTTGTCAGTTTCTAATGACCGCGTTAAGGTTGAAGGCCTTAACTTGGTGAAGAAGCATCAAAAGCCTAACCGAGCTACTGGCGCTGAAGGCGGCATCGTAACTCAAGAAGCTGAGCTTCATATCTCAAACGTGGCAATTTTTAATGCTACAACCCAAAAGGCTGACCGTGTTGGTTACCAAACGATTGAAGGCGTGAAAACTCGCGTTTATAAATCTAACGGTGAATCAGTGGCGGTAGCGAAGTAATAGGTTGAAATAGGCAATGGCCAGACTTAAAACACGTTACAACGACGTACTTAAAGCTCAGTTACAAGAGCAATTGGGCGTTAAAAATGTGATGGAGATTCCTCGCATCACTAAAATCACCATTAATATGGGTGTTGGTGCAGCATCAGCTGACAAGAAATTGTTAGATGGCGCTCTTTCTGATATGCAAGCGATTGCTGGTCAAAAACCAGTTCTTACTCTAGCTCGCAAATCAATCGCTGGTTTCAAAATCCGTGATGGTTGGCCGATTGGTTGTAAAGTTACTTTACGCGGCGAACAAATGTACGAATTCTTAGACCGTTTGATCTCTATCGCGATCCCTCGTATTCGTGACTTCCGCGGTTTTTCTGCGAAATCATTTGATGGTCGTGGTAACTATTCGATGGGTTTGAAGGAACAAATCATGTTCCCTGAAATCGATTTCGATAAGATTGATCGTATTCGTGGTATGGATATTACCATTACTACGACTGCTCGCACCGATGACGAAGGCCGTGCGCTTATGCGTGCATTCGGCTTCCCGTTCAAATAAGAGGTCGATATGGCTAAGAAAGGTATGATTAATCGCGAATTGAAACGCGAAAAAACAGTTGCTAAATTTGCTGCAAAACGTGCTGAATTAAAGGCTACGATTGCAAATGTAAATGCGAGCGACGAAGAACGTTTCGATGCGATGATGAAGTTACAGGCATTACCACGTAATGCGTCTCCAGTACGTCTACGTAACCGTTGTGGTTTAACTGGTCGTCCTCATGGTTACTTCCGTAAGTTCGGTTTAAGCCGTAACAAATTACGCGATACAGTAATGCAAGGTGATGTACCGGGCGTTGTTAAGGCAAGCTGGTAAGGAGCACTATAAATGAGTATGCAAGATACCGTTGCCGACATGTTAACCCGTGTTCGTAACGCACAAATGGCAAAGAAACAAACTGTTTCTATGCCAAATTCTAAGTTGAAGGTTGCAATTGCAAACGTACTTCAACAAGAAGGTTATATTTCAAACGTAGAAGTTGCAGATGCTGAAGGCAAACCAACTTTAACACTTACGTTAAAATATTTTGAAGGCAAACCAGTTATCGAAACTGTGAAACGTGTAAGCCGTCCAGGTCTACGTCAGTATCGCGGTAAAGATGCACTTCCTAGCGTTAAGCAAGGTTTGGGTATTGCAATTGTTTCTACAAGCAAAGGCATCATGACTGATCGCGCTGCACGTGCTGCGGGCATCGGTGGTGAAGTTATTGCTTTTGTTTCTTAATAGGTGATTCCTCATGTCTCGTGTGGCTAAAGCCCCAGTAACTGTACCTAACGGTGTAACAGTTACTCAGAACGGCCGGCAGGTCGAAGTGAAAGGCAGCAAAGGTACATTGTCTTTCAACCTGCATGCGCTGGTCGAGCTAAAACAGGAAGAAGGTCAACTTCAAATTGCTCCTAAAGCTGAGTCGAAAGACGCTTGGATGCAAGCTGGTACTGCTCGCGCTGTGTTAAACAACCTTGTAAAAGGTGTTAGCGAAGGTTTCGAACGCAAGTTACAACTTATCGGTGTTGGTTATAAAGCTGCGGTTAAAGGTAACGTTGTTAACCTTAACCTTGGTTTCTCTCACCCGATTGATTACAACCTTCCAGAAGGTGTAACTGCTGAAACTCCTACAGCGACTGAAATCATTCTTAAATCTGCTGATAAAGCAGCTTTAGGTCAAGTTGCTGCAGATATCCGTGGTTACCGTCCACCAGAGCCTTATAAAGGTAAAGGTGTTCGTTATTCTGACGAAGTTGTACTTCGTAAAGAAGCTAAGAAGAAATAAGGCGCGAGGTTCTTATGAACGAAAAGAAACAATCCCGTTTGCGTCGTGCGAAAAGCACACGCTTGCACATTCGTGCATTGGGTGCGACTCGCTTGTGTGTAAACCGCACACCGCGTCACATCTATGCTCAAGTTATCTCAGCAGATGGTGGCAAAGTTTTAGCTCAAGCTTCAACTTTAGATGCTACTTTACGTGCTGGTACAACTGGTAACGTTGATGCGGCTCAAAAAGTGGGTGCTTTAATTGCAGAACGTGCGAAAGCAGCTGGCGTAACTAAAGTTGCATTTGACCGTTCTGGTTTCAAATATCATGGTCGTATCAAAGCCTTGGCTGATGCTGCTCGTGAAAACGGCTTGGAGTTCTAATCATGGCTAAAGTTGAACAAAACGAAGGTCTTGTTGAAAAGCTGGTTGCCGTTGATCGTGTAGCCAAAGTTGTTAAGGGTGGTCGTATCTTCTCTTTCACAGCACTAACTGTTGTGGGTGATGGTAATGGTCGCGTAGGTTTTGGTCGTGGTAAAGCACGTGAAGTTCCAGCTGCTATTTCTAAAGCACTTGAAGCTGCACGTCGTAACATGATTACTGTTGAGCTTGTTAACGGTACTGTACAACACCCTATTAATGCTCGTCATGGTGCAAGCCGCGTTTACATGCAACCTGCTTCTGAAGGTACTGGTGTAATTGCTGGTGGTGCTATGCGTGCAGTTCTAGAAGCTGTTGGCGTACATAACGTATTGACAAAATGCTATGGTTCTACAAACGCTGCTAACGTAGTGAACGCAACTTTTAAAGGTTTGCGTGACATGACTTCTCCTGAGAAAGTCGCTGCGAAACGTGGTCTTTCAGTAGAACAAATTCAAGGGTAATCAATCATGAAAACGATTAAAGTTACCCAGACTAAATCTTCTGCGCACCGCTTGAAAAATCACAAGCTTAGCCTTAAAGGTTTAGGTCTGCGTCGTATTGGTCATACTGTAGAAGTGCAAGATACGCCTTCTAACCGCGGTATGATCAACCAAGTCTACTATATGGTTAGTGTAGAGGAATAAGCCATGACTCTGCGTTTAAATACTATTGCACCTGCAGAAGGTGCTAAACGTGAAAACCTTCGTTTAGGCCGTGGTATCGGTTCTGGCGTTGGTAAGACTGGTGGCCGTGGTGTCAAAGGTCAAAAATCACGTAAGAGCGGTGGCGTACGTCCAGGTTTCGAAGGTGGTCAAACTGCGTTATATCGTCGTTTACCTAAATTCGGCTTCACTAGCCAACTTGCTTTAAAAACTGCTGAAGTACGTTTATCAGAGCTTGCTAAAGTTGAAGGTGATATCATTTCACTTGAAACTTTAAAAGCTGCCAATGTTGTACGTAAAGATATGACTCGTGCTCGTATCGTACTTTCTGGTGATATTACTCGTGCATTCACTGTACAAGGTGTTGCTTTGACTAAAGGCGCTAAAGCTGCTGTTGAAGCTGCTGGCGGTAAAGTCGAGGAGTAATCGCTAGTGTCTATGTCTCCTAGTTCTTCAGGTCATGTCAACATGATGAAAGGCCAGCCATTTCATGTGAAATATCGTGAAATTATTCGTCGATTAATGTTTTTGATTGGCGCATTACTGGTCTTTCGACTAGGAGCACATATTCCGCTGCCGGGTATTGATAATGTCGCTTTAGAACGTTTTTTCAAAGCTAATGAAGGTACTTTCTTAGGTTTGTTTAATATGTTCTCTGGCGGAGCATTAGAGCGAATGTCAATTCTTGCGTTGGGAATCATGCCATATATCTCTGCATCGATTATCGTGCAGTTGATGTCAACAGTCGTTCCTTCGCTGGAAGCGTTAAAGAAAGAAGGCGAGCAGGGTAAGCGTAAGATTAATCAATATACGCGTTACGGCACGTTATTACTTGCATTGGTACAAGGTGTGGGTATGTGTGCTGGTCTGATTAGCCAAGGAATTACCTTGACCTCAGGACTGGCTTTTTACATTCCTGCTGTAACTTCATTGGTTGCAGGCACTATGTTCTTAATGTGGTTGGGAGAGCAAATTACCGAACGTGGTGTTGGTAATGGGATCTCTATGATCATTTTTGCAGGTATCGTTGCTGGTTTGCCAAATATTGTAATTCAAGCATTCACTTCGGTGGATAATGGTCAATCGAGCTTAATTGGTCTGGCTGTATTTGCATTACTTTCAGTTGCGGTTCTTGCTGCGATTGTATTTATTGAAAAGGCACAACGTCGTATACCGGTTAACTATGCTCAAAAGCAACAAGGGCGTCGCGTATTTACTGCACAGCAGACACATTTGCCATTGAAATTGAATATGGCGGGGGTTATTCCAGCAATTTTTGCGAGTTCATTATTGCTGTTCCCTGCAAGTTTAGGTCAATGGTTGGGTAGTTCTGATCCAAATGCAGGAATCGTAAAGCGTAGCCTACAAGATTTGGCATTGGTATTATCGCCTGGACAACCTTTGTATTTGGTGCTCTTCGGTGCGTTAATTATCTTTTTCTGTTATTTCTATACTGCACTTGTGTTCAGTCCTAAAGAAGTATCAGAGAACTTGAAACGCAGCGGAGCTTATGTACCTGGTATTCGCCCAGGTGAGCAAACTGCTCGTTACTTAGATCATATTCTTAATCGTTTGACATTCATTGGTGCAATTTATATTACGGTCATCTGTTTGATGCCAATGATTCTGCAAAGTTCTTTTGGTATTCCATTCCATTTGGGTGGTACATCTTTGCTGATCGTAGTGGTTGTTGTGATGGACTTTATGGCTCAGCTACAAGCCCATCTCACTTCGCACCAATATGACAATCAAACGTTAATGAGAAAAACGACTGCTCATCCTAAAGGATAAGCGCACTTGAGGTTTC
The DNA here is from genome assembly GCF_044130295.1 of Acinetobacter uliginosus. Lineage (NCBI taxonomy): Bacteria > Pseudomonadati > Pseudomonadota > Gammaproteobacteria > Moraxellales > Moraxellaceae > Acinetobacter > Acinetobacter uliginosus. The sequence goes on from NZ_JBIQOC010000014.1 coordinate 28,877, forward strand.
ATCATGAAAGTACAAGCTTCTGTTAAAAAAATTTGTGGTAGCTGTAAAGTTATCCGTCGTAATGGGGTTATCCGCGTGATTTGTAGCGCTGAACCTCGTCATAAGCAGCGTCAAGGTTAATCTGATCAAGACCTGTTGATTTCAGTAGGCTAATTAGGTTATTATCCGCCCCTCAAGATATTTGTGGGGCGGTTGATTATCTCTACTGCCTTTTTGGAGAAAGTGAATGGCTCGTATTGCCGGTGTAAACATTCCGGATAACAAGCATGCTGTTATCTCCCTCACGTATATTTTTGGTATCGGTCGCCACACTGCTAAGAACATCTTAGCTGCTGCTGGTATTGCACCAACTACTAAGATCCGTGAATTGGATGATGCTCAGCTTGATGCGATTCGTGCAGAAATTACCAAGGTTCCAACCGAAGGTGATTTACGTCGCGAAATTTCCATGAACATTAAACGTTTAATGGATTTAGGCTGCTACCGCGGTCTTCGTCATCGTCGCAGCTTGCCTGTCCGTGGACAACGCACCAAAACTAACGCACGTACCCGTAAAGGTCCGCGCAAACCTATTAAGAAATAAGATTTCTGGAAGCTAAAAGATGGCTAAAGATACTCGCACACGCAAGAAGGTCACTCGTACCGTCTCTGAAGGTGTTGCACACATTCACGCTTCTTTTAATAACACCATTGTGACTATTACCGATCGTCAAGGTAATGCACTGGCTTGGGCCACTTCAGGTGGACAAGGCTTCCGTGGATCACGTAAATCAACTCCGTTTGCTGCTCAGGTAGCTGCTGAAGTTGCTGGTAAAGCAGCTTTGGATTACGGTTTGAAAAACTTGGATGTCCTTGTAAAAGGTCCTGGTCCTGGTCGTGAGTCTGCGGTTCGTGCTTTAGGTGCAGTGGGTTATAAAATTAACAGCATTACCGATGTGACGCCAATCCCGCACAACGGTTGTCGTCCACCTAAAAAACGTCGTGTGTAAGGAGAATCATTCATGGCTCGTTATATTGGTCCAAAATGCAAACTCTCTCGCCGCGAAGGGACAGACCTGCAATTAAAATCTGGCGTTAAACCATTTGACGTTAAGACAAAAAAACATGCTAAAGCACCTGGCCAACATGGCGGGGCTCGTGGCAGCAAACAATCTGAGTACTCACTACAATTACGTGAAAAACAAAAAGTACGTCGTATGTACGGTGTGTTAGAACGTCAATTTAGTAACTACTATAAAGAAGCTGCTCGTGTTAAAGGCGCAACAGGTGAAAACTTGTTGAAACTGCTTGAAAGCCGCCTTGATAACGTAGTTTATCGCATGGGTTTTGGTTCTACACGTGCAGAAGCTCGTCAGCTTGTATCTCACCGTAGCATTACTTTGAATGGTCGTCGTGTTAACATCGCGTCTATCCAAGTTAAAGCTGGCGATGTAATCGCAGTTCACGAAGGTGCTAAACAACAATTGCGTATTAAAGGCGCAATTGAATTGGCTGCTCAACGTGGTATTCCTTCTTGGATGGAAGTTGACCATTCAAAACTAGAAGGTACGTTTAAAGCTGCACCGGATCGTTCTGATTTACCTGCTGAAATCAACGAAAGCTTGATTGTAGAATTGTATTCTAAATAATCCTTGAGGTAGCAATAATGACGCGTACTGCAAATGAGTTTCTAACTCCGCAAGCGATCAAGGTCGAAGCGGCTAGCGGGACCTCGGCAAAAGTGATTCTGGAACCATTAGAGCGTGGCTTTGGTCATACTCTTGGTAATGCTTTACGTCGTATCCTTCTTTCTTCTTTACCTGGCGCTGCTGTGGTTGAAGTTGAAATAGAAGGGGTTGAGCACGAGTACAGTACCTTGGAAGGCTTGCAGCAGGACATCGTCGAGCTCTTGCTGAACCTAAAAGGATTGTCGATTAAGCTGTTCGATCAAAACGAAGCATATTTGACATTAGAAAAACAAGGTCCAGGCGATGTAACAGCCGCTGATCTTCGTTTACCTCATAATGTTGAAGTGGTAAACCCTGAGCATTTGATCGGCACTTTAAGTGCTTCAGGCAATTTAAAAATGCGCCTGAAAGTTTCTCAAGGTCGTGGTTATGAAACTTCTGACTCACGTTTCCCAGAAGGCGAGACTCGCCCTGTGGGTCGCTTACAGTTAGATGCTTCTTATAGCCCAATCAAACGTGTGTCTTATACAGTAGAAAATGCTCGTGTAGAACAACGTACTGACCTTGATAAACTGATCATTGATCTTGAAACAAACGGTACAGTTGATCCTGAAGAAGCAATCCGTAAAGCGGCAACAATCTTGCAACAACAAATTGCAATTTTTGTTGATCTTCAGAAAGATCAAGCTCCTGTTGCTCAAGAGCCTCGCGAAGAAGTGGATCCAATCTTGCTTCGTCCAGTAGATGATCTAGAGCTTACTGTTCGTTCTGCTAACTGTTTGAAAGCAGAAAATATTTACTACATCGGTGATTTGGTTCAACGTACTGAAGTGGAGTTGTTAAAAACTCCTAACCTCGGTAAAAAATCGTTAACTGAAATCAAAGATGTTCTGGCTTCTAAAGGCTTACAACTCGGCATGCGTTTAGAGAACTGGCCACCAGCTAGTCTCCGTATGGACGACCGTTTTGCCTATCGTAGCCGTTAATTAAGTAGGACTATCACCATGCGTCATCGTAATAGTGGTGTGAAATTAGGCCGTACAAGCAGTCATCGTAAAGCGATGTTCCAAAACATGGCTAACTCTTTGTTCGAGCACGAGTTGATTAAAACAACTGTGCCTAAAGCTAAAGAGTTACGTCGTGTAGCTGAGCCTTTAATCACTTTAGCTAAAAACGATACTGTTGCAAACCGTCGTTTGGCGTTTGCTCGTACTCGTTCAGCAGCAACTGTTGGTAAATTATTTACCGTTCTTGGCCCTCGTTACAAAGAACGTAACGGCGGTTATCTACGTGTTCTTAAAGCGGGCTTCCGTGCAGGTGATGCTGCACCGATGGCTTACGTTGAGCTAGTAGATCGCGAAGTTAACTAATTTCGCAAGAAGAGCTTCAGTTGTTTTAAAAAAGACCGGTGTTTCACCGGTCTTTTTTATGCCTGATGATTTTTAATTCTCTGATAATTTAAACTTTTGTCCTGAACTGACATATTTTTTATGACTTTCATACAAACTTGACATTGAGTATTGTCAATTTTATGGTTTAATAAAATAAAGCTTAAACAGGTTATAAAAAGAACATGGAAAAACATATTGATGTGTTGATTGTCGGTGCCGGTATTTCGGGTATTGGTCTAGCTGTTCATCTTTCGAAAAATTGCCCACAACGCCAGTTTGAAATTATTGAGCGTCGTGAAAGTTTTGGCGGAACTTGGGATTTATTCAAATATCCGGGAATCCGCTCCGATTCAGATATGTCGACCTTTGGTTTTAATTTTAAGCCGTGGCAAAAAGACAGCGTCTTGGCGGATGGTCCATCCATCAAAAATTATTTATCTGAAGTGATTGACGAGTATCAGCTTAAAAATAAAATCCATTTTCAGCATCGGGTTTTGGCGGCGAATTATAATTCGGCTACTAAAAAGTGGGTGGTTGAAATTGAAGATGCAGCTCAAAAAAAGCAAACCTGGGTGACCAATTTTGTTTTAGGTTGCACAGGTTATTATAATTACGATCAGGGGTTCCAACCTGAATTTCCAAATCAGTCTGCATTTAAAGGCGAGTTTATTCATCCGCAACATTGGCCTGAGCAGCTAGATTATTCTGGTAAAAAGGTCGTAATTATTGGTAGTGGAGCCACAGCGATTACCTTAGTGCCAGCCATGGCGAAAGGTGGTGCAGCGCATGTCACCATGCTGCAACGCTCCCCAACCTATATTGCCTCTGTGCCGTCAATTGATCTGGTCTATGACAAAATGCGTAAGATCTTACCGGAAGATCTGGCCTATAAATTAACGCGTGCACGTAATATTGGTATGCAACGCGGTATTTATGCTCTGGCACAGAAACAGCCGAAACTGCTGAAAACACTGTTGCTGAAGTCAGTGCAGTTTCAGCTTAAAGGTAAGGTGGATATGAAACACTTTACCCCGAACTATGAACCTTGGGATCAGCGTTTATGTGTGGTACCGGATGGTGATCTGTTTAAAATTCTGCGTGAAGGCCGTGCTTCAGTTGAAACGGATCAAATTGAAAAATTTACTGAAATGGGTATTCAGTTAAAGTCTGGTAAACATTTGGATGCGGAAATTATTGTTTCTGCAACAGGTTTGAATATTCAAATTTTAGGTGGGATTCAGGCCACGATTGATGGCAAGCCGATGAATACCTCTCAACATATGCTGTATCAGGGCATCATGGTCAGTGATGTGCCGAACATGGCGATGATTATTGGCTATATCAATGCATCCTGGACGCTGAAAGTCGATATTGCAGCAGATTATATCTGTCGTATGATCAATTATATGGACAAAAATGGCTATGATGAAGTGATCCCAAAAGGCGATGCGACCGAGTTGATGGAAGATACGGTGATGGGTAGTCTGACTTCAGGTTATATTGCCCGTGCTGCTGATGTGATGCCGAAGCAGGGCAAGCATGTACCTTGGAGTGTATCCAATAATTATCTGGCTGACCGTAAACAATTAAAGCATGCACGCTTTGATGATGGTGTGCTTAAATTTCATAAACGTGAGCAACAAGATAAGAAAAGTGCGACACCGCGTTTAGTCTCATAATTGAATTTCATTATTTTTTGAAGAGGGAGCAGTAATGCTCCCTCTTTTATACCTATTGAATTATGGGTTCAAGTTGTCAGCTTTTATTCTGCTGCAAGCTGCTACAGATAGAGCACCAAGCATTGAACCGGCATAGAAATAAATGTTGATTATAGCGAACGTGAAATCAATTCTTTCATGATTTCATTGGTACCAGCGTAAATGCGATTGGCACGGTTATCAATATAGGCGCGTGCAATCGGGTATTCCATCATGTAGCCATAACCGCCATGCAGCTGTAGGCATTCATCCACGACTTTAGAAAACATTTCGGAAATTTTGTACTTCGCAGCAGCAGCTGCATCAATACCCAATTTTTCTTCAAGCTGTAATTCCATACAACGGTCTAAATAAGCACGACAGAAATCAATTTCAGTGCGTAATTCTGCCAGTTTAAAGCGGGTATTTTGAAAAGCACTGATCGGCTTGCCGAAAGCTTGTCGCTGTTTGGTGTATTGCACGGTATGCGCGAATGCTACTTCGGCTCCCGCCTGACAAATGATGGCGACCAACATGCGCTCCCATGCCAGTTCTTTCATCAGCATTATAAATCCCATACCTTCCATACCGAGTAAATTTTCTTTGGGCACGCGGACATTATCAAAGAACAATTCACAGGTATCTTGTCCTTTCATGCCGATTTTATTTAAAGGTTTGCCTTTACTGAAACCGGCACGATCTGCCTCAACCATGATTAAGGACAGGTTGGCTGAACCTTTATCACTGCTGCCCGTTTTGCAGACCACAATCACCATGTCACACAGGTAACCATTGGTGATAAAAATTTTGGAACCATTGATGACATAATCACTGCTATCTAAAATAGCAGAGGTACGTACTGCTTGCAGGTTAGATCCAGTTCCGGGTTCGGTCATGGCAATTGCAGTCACTGTTTCACCCGAAGCCATTTTGGGGAGCCAATTTGACTTCTGCTTCTCATTGCCAAAATTGCAGATGTAATTGGCCACAATATCCGAATGTAGCGAAAAGCCTGTGGATGAATCCATGGTATAAGCCTGTTCTTCAATCAGGATCATACTGTAAAGACGGTCTACACCCGAACCTCCGTATTGTTCCGGCATGGTGGCACAAAGTAAGCCCAGTGCACCGGCCTTGTTCCACAAATCCCGGTCGACATGCTGTTGCTGTTCATATCTGGCAGTATTGGGAACCACTTCCTTTTCATAAAATTTGCGTACCGTTTCACGGAAAGCTTCATGTTCTGCATTAAACAAATGACGGGGCAGCATATTGGCTAAAGGTCGGATCGCAGCTGATTGCATTATTATTGTGTCCATCTAGAAATATGTTGTTTGATAAAAATTAAAAGATTGAGGCATAAGCGACAATGAGATGAATGCTCAAATGTACAGATAAAATGATGAATTTGGTCAATTCGGGCAAATGGCTCGAAATAGAGGGGATGGATAGGGTAAACTAGCAAAAAATTTCACACTGTTGGGGAGCTAGCTATGAGCGAAGAAATCAGCTTGGAAGAACGCAAAGTCATTTATCGTGCTCGTCGCGGTTTAAAAGAGATTGATGTTTATTTTGACCCTTATGTAAAAAATTATTATCTACAGGCAGATGCAGCAGAGAAAGAAACTTTTGCTGAGTTGGTCGCGCAAGAGGACCCAGATCTGTTAGATTGGTTTATGGAAGTGTCTGAACCGCCACGTCCGGAAATGAGAGCCTTGATTGCCAAGTTGAAACATTACGTTCATGGCTAACCGTTGTTTTCAGCTGAAACGCAGCCGTCTGGCATTTGTATTTCAGCTGACTGTTTTTACTTTACTCATTGTACTTTTGCAGCAGCTCTTGCCAGCATGGTTATGGTTGCTGTGTATTTTGTTGGGTGTGCTGACCTATGCCTATGGCTTGAAAGTCCCTCAACCGATCTGTCTGGAACATTTGCATGCACGTGAATGGTCACTGTCGCATTTAAAATCGCAACAGGTTAAACGTGTGTCGGTTAGTCATTTGATTGATCATCAGCTTTATATTGTGGTGTATTTCCAGCATTTTCAGGAGAAGCCACTCTTGATTTGGGTTGATCAATTGCCTTTTAAGCAATGGAAAGCACTGAAAAAACTGGCTAAATTAAGCTAATTGTTAGACAGTTGTATAAAATTTATTTTAATTAAATTATTTATAATCAAATATATAGTTATATTTTTTGTTCTTTGTAAGACAGTTGGATGAGAAAAATCACAAATGTTGCAATTGTCAGACAATTTTTCCAGTGAATTATTTCAGCTAAATGTAAATTAAAACTACCAACAGCAACTGAGGAAATCATCATGGTGATTCCAACTTGGATGTTTCTGGTGATAGCAATTGTTTTGGCGATTGTTATTGGACGACTAGGAACAGTGCTGAAGGATCGATTTGCACAACATGAAAGCCGTTAGGCTTTGACCCCTTGATAAGTAGCATGTGCCGAACCGTCGCAATGCTACTTTTTTTTGCCCAAAATTTTTAACTTGATGGAATACAGTCAATTTTCCGTACGTCATTTCGTGGCACAGTAGCAAACCAAATTAGAGTGAATACTCTTTTATTCAAATTTTGCATCTGCTATGTTTAGGTGCTATGGACATAAACACAATTATAGAGGACAGGAAAATGTCGCAAGTCCAAAAAATATGCCAGGGTATGGCAGTCATTATCGTTACAGGTTCTTTATTATCAGGTTGTTCTCAAGTGGTTAAATCAGGGGCAAACATTGCCCTGGGTTTTAGTGAGAAACATATTGTACCGCCTATCTTGGCCATGGATGATGCCGATATGGCGTGCAATTCAGGCAATGCCTTAACGCCTGCTATTATGTCCACCAAAGATATGGGTGCAGACCCAACCCGTATTGCGGTTCTTTTATATGCTTCATCAGGAATTTGTGCTGAAAATCAGGCATTGGAAGCAGAATTGCATTATTTACGCGCCTCTAAAGCGGGGCAAGTTTCAGAAGCACAAGATGCCCGTATCCAGCAAAAACGCTGGGCTGCCATTGCCGCACAGCGTCAGTATGCAGGCTACCAGCTATTAGAAAAGCGTTGGGCAACAAAATATAACAAGGCCCTAGGTGATGGGTGCCCAAGAATGAAAAGTGACCTCGATCAAACGGTATATTTAATGGGAATGATCAGTGGCTTACAGGCCATGACCAATGACATTAATTCTGGCGGTGCCGTCAATGTGCCGAAAGATATTGCTGCCGTTGTAGAACGTGGCATGGTGTGCCTGGATAATGCAAAATTCTGGGGTGCGCCAGAAGCTGCACGTGCAGTCATTTGGACCTTGTTGCCAGGTGCGGGAGATGGTAAGCCCGATCCTTATCAGACTTTAAAACAGTCGGTGCAACTGGGTGAACAAAAAGGTGTACGCTTGTCACATGCCCTGTATGCGGTCGCAGCTCAAGCCAGTGGCGATGATGCCAGGATTCGTGATGCACTGAAAGCATTTGCCACAGCCCGCTCTGAAGAAAAACCGGTTAATCCACAGTTCAGACTGGTAGACAGTATGGCGCAAAATATGGTGCAGGGGATTTCAGACCGTTACTGGACTGAACATACTGGCATCCGCTCCAGTGATGATGGTATGCAACGTTTCTGGGATGATCAGGATAGTTCTGCAGAACTGGATGATTTATTTACTGAAAATGAGACTGCTGCATCCTCTTAAATTGGACGGTATGAAAGAGAATATAAGACAAGATGGGTTGGAGTGATGTTTTATTTTTAATCCGTTATTTCTAAACTGGGGGGCATGCCAATGAAAAACCCGTTTCTGATGCAAAAGATTATTTTTATTGCATTTGTAATGTCTTTTTCGGCATGCCTTCAAGTTTTTGCAGACTCATTTATTTATTGGCAAGCTGATTTATTTAAAGAATTCTGGCGTTTATGGACTGCCCATTGGGTACATGTGGGATGGATTCATTATCTGCTCAATATGCTGGCTTTTGCCTGTTTACCTTTCATCTTTCCACGCGTCAAAATCTGGCATTTCGTTGCTTTACTTTTATTACTTCCGCCATTTATCAGTCTGTGTTTTTATTATTTTTTTCCGGATATAGAAGCTTATGCCGGCCTGTCTGGAGTCTTGCACGGGGCGTATGTCACCGTTGCCTGTGTACATCTGTTGTATAGAAAAGAGCGCAATTTTGCTGCCTTGGTGTTGTGCCTGATTCTGGGAAAATTGCTTTGGGAAAATACGGTAGGCAGTGTCGGTACAGCGGAACTGATTGGTAGTCCAGTCTTGGTTGAAGCACATTTATTGGGGGTGATTGGAGGAGTCGTCATCGCTTTGGCTTATGTTTTATGGGAATATTTTGTTGAATAGTGGCAAGATTGACATTTAAAACAGAAAAGAAAATACATATTGTCATTTTCATTGATATCGAGTTAATGCAAATTTGTTGATAAGAATAAATAGATTGAATAGAGAAAGGATGTTTTCTATTCAGAAAAGGAAAGTAGCATTGCTGAAGTTGTAGCAATGATTAAAAGAAAAAATAGGAATGCACATGCAAAATGATGAAAACAGCAGATCAGGACTAGGTCTGTTACGTTATATATGGACAGAGTGGATCTCGACTTTTGTCATTCTATTACTACTTTTACTCACACTCATCATCGGTACTGGTGAGATGATTCATGGTCAGCTATTACGTGTGGGTGAACGTTTGTATGGCAATGAAGACATTGGCATGCAATATTCTTTTTTACGTGCAGAACCTGCCAAGCCAAGCTGTGACTTACATCCGGATATTGATGCGCAAGTACAAAAACAAATGAAAGCCAATGCCAATGATGAGTTCGCCGATATTTTCGGGACTACATCGGAAGCAGATGTACGGGCTTCGGTTCTGGCAGGGCAGCAACAGTGCCAGGAAAAGTATCAGTTCTATGACAAAGCCATTCAATATATGGATGATCATCCAACGATAAGAACTTACCGTACCCTAGAAACCTCATTCTTTGGTATTTTTAAATTTGGTACTGAAAATCGTGTCATTATTTTATTGCTGATGGTTGTGGTTGCCGCAATCACTGCTTCAGTCAAGTTTCATCATATTGGCTTACGTGCTCCAACCACCAAGCTGGATTATCGTGTTTATGCCCTGTTTATGGCATTGGGTAATGGTCTGCTGACAGCATCGGTACTCAGCCAATACCATTCCATTATCAACTCAGGTGTGACTTCGACTTATGAAACACTGACGGTTTACTGGCTGTGGATTTTCCTATTTATTAGCTTAACTCTGATCAGTCTGTTACAACTCTTTAAACCTCCCGTGGCCAAACAGGAAGCTAAGGGCAATCTGGGGCTGGCTTTACTGAGTGTACCTTTATATGCCTACATGGCATTAGTGACCGGGATTGTTTTTACCTTTGTCATGGATTATCCAATGGGGCAAGGGATTTACCTCGGAATTCTGGTGGAATTCTCTGGCATTTTCTTAAACCTGGCACTGTTTATCTGGGCGGGTATGCTATTGACCCAAACTCGGGTGATGGATTTATTCCTCGGTATTTTACGTCCGTGGAATTTGGCCCCTGAAACCCTGACCTGGCTGATTTTGATTGCCGCTGCGATTCCAACGGCCTATACCGGTGCTTCCGGGATTTTTGTTGTGGCAGCAGGTGCGATCATTTATAAGGAAGTATGGAATTCGGGTTCACGCCGTCAATATGCCCTGGCTGTTTCCGCCATGTCTGGCTCGCTGGGGGTGGTGATTCGTCCCTGCTTGCTGGTGATTCTGATTTCCATGCTCGATAGCCGACATGTAACTTCAGATGAGCTGTTTGATCATGGTATTTATGTCTTCTGGTTGACCGCTTTGATTTTCCTGGGGGTATCACTTTATCTTGCGGAAACACGTTTCCGTGTGAACTCGCCTAAAGTGGCGGTACCGGGCATGTTAAAAGCCATTGTGCCGGTGATTCCTTATATCGTGATTACTGTTGTTGTCATTTTAATGTATACGATGGGTCTGGATACTCAAATGGATGAATTCACTGCTCCGGTGATTCTGCCGATAATCCTGATTGCTTACATTATGTTTGATAAATGGTGGGGTGACCGTTTTGTGACACCACCAGACCGTCATGCAGCTTTAACCCTGGAACATGAAAAACAGTCGACCTTTATGCGCGAACATACACCGCATGGGGGAGAAAAATCACGCGGCTTTGCCCATTCCATGTGGTTTGCTTCAGCAGAAACCGTTGGACATATTGGTGCACTGATTATCCTGATGGCTTTGTCTGCAAGTGTAGGCGGTCTGATTGAACGTAGTGAAGTGGTTGAATTATTGCCAACGCATCTTGGCAATATCTATATTTCACTGGCCTTTATTGCACTGTTGCTGGCAATTGTCGGTATGACGACAGATCCGTTTGGCGCGGTCATTCTGGTGGCTGCCACCATTGCACCGGTAGCTTATGAAAATGGTATTCATCCCATCCATTTCTGGATGATTGTACTGGTTGCATTTGAATTGGGCTATGTCTCTCCGCCTGTGGCGCTGAATCATCTGCTGACCCGAATGTCGGTAGGTGATGATGAGGTTCGTGCTGCCGATGCGGAAGCAAAGGTCAAATACACCAAGTTTTATTACCGTTATGAACGTTGGTTGCTACCGATTATGGTGCTGTTCCCGTCTTTACTGATTGTGACCTATGCGCCGTATATTTTTAAACTGTTCGGTTGGTATCATTAATTGATCATGCTAAAAAAAGCACCTTCGGGTGCTTTTTTTATGATTGGAAAAACTGGCTGAATGATTAGATTGAACGTTTTTTCACCAAGGGACTACACAGGATAATGGCAGTTAAAATGAGTCCGAAACCCATTAAACTATAATAATCCGGTATTTCTTGCCAGAATATAAAGCCCCAGATTCCGGCAAAAATAATGGCAATATAATTTACCGGGCCAATTTGTCCGGCAGGTGCTAGTTTATAGGCATTGGACATGAAAATCTGGCTGATATTGGCCAGCAGTCCCGCGCCAATTAAGAAACCTAGTTCAGTCCAGGTATAAGGACGCCATAGCCAGAACATCGGAATCATGGAAATGAGGGTGCCGATAAAACAGAAATAAAAAACGATTTTTTCTGGCGATTCGGTACTGGTAAGCGCACGAACCGTCACAAATGCCATGGCAGCCAGGAAGCTTGCCCCTAGTCCAATGATCGACATCTGGTTAAACATGCCGGCATCCGGCTTGGCGACAAAGATCACACCGATTAAACCAATCGCTGCAGCAAGAAACATGGCGTTGGTGATTTTTTCTTTCAGAAATAGCCAGGCAATCAGGGGAATAAAAATCGGGGAAGAATAGGTAAACACCATGGCATTGGACAGCTTTAAATGGGCAATCGCATAAAAGAAGCCATACATGGCGACCAGCCCGATCACGGCACGCCAGCTATGCATCCAGATTTTTTCGGTTTTAAAAAATCCAATTCCTTTACGGTAAATAAACGGCAGAAAAATAAACAAGCCGACAAAGTTGCGAAAAAATACAATAGTGGGATTATCTAGCGTGTGTGAGGCATAGCGAATACAGACGCCCATCAGAGAAAATAAAAAGGCAGAGCAGGTCAGTAAGGCAAGTGCTGTAAACAGGTTCCGATTGCTGGTCGGTAGGGACATGAAAGAAATCAGCTAAAACATGTGCTGATATTTTAGCTGAATATTCAACTATAAAATTATTGTTTTTGAGCCAATTGAGCTTCGAGTAATTTAATCTGTTCTTCTTTCAGGGCAATCAGCTCATCTGCATCGGCGTGTTGGGCTTTTAGCATGGTTTCCTGTTCATTTAACTGGCTTTGAATATCATCCAGTTTAGCCACTTCTTCTTTGGCGAGTGATTCATTTTCTGGAACAGCTTGTTTCAGAATTTTTTCATCCACCAGCTGAATGGTTTTCTGCTCGGCTTGAGCAAGCGGTTCAGCTGGTTTTGCAGGAGCCGTTAAACTAGCTCCTTCATGTTCAGGCAATGTTTCGTTTGAAGTTGCAAAAAACCATTGATAGGCTAAAAAAAGCGCAATGATTGCAACCAATCCCCCCATAATGCCCAATAAAAGTTTTGGGCTATTTCTTTGATCTAATGTCATATTGAACCTGTTTTTATTTAGGCTGACGTGGTTTGAACTGAATGACACCAATCTCATCCGGAAGTTCCGGCATTTGTGGTTCTTCGACATGTGTTGGCCGGTTTTCGCTATAGCCACAGTCAATACATTCAATCCATTCATCGTCGCCAGAAGTTAGCATGACAACCCGATCCAGTGCTTCACATTTTGGACATTTAGCACCTGCAATGAAACGACGTTTGATAGTCATCATCCTAACCTTCCGAACAATCTTAGACAGTTAGTTTAAGCGTTTTTAGAGGGCTTCGTCCAACCTTGATGACGTAATAATGCATCTATTTTTGGCTCGCGTCCGCGGAAATTGATAAACGCGTCAAGTGCTGTATCTTTTCCGCCAACTGCTAGAATAAATTGACGAAATTCTTTTCCGGTCTGCACATTAAAGATTCCTTCTTTTTCGAAACGGTCGAAGGCATCACTGGCCAAAACTTCGGCCCACTTATAAGAGTAATAACCCGCAGCATAGCCTCCGGCAAAAATATGGCTAAAGCTATGCTGGAAACGGTTATAACTGGCTGTCGGTGCGACCGCATATTTTTGGCGAATTTCGTCCAGCGTCGCTTGTACCTGTTCGGCATTTAAAGCAGAACTGTGTTTGTGAATCGACAGGTCAAACAGGGCAAATTCGATTTGACGCAAGGTTTGCATACCAGACTGGAAGAAACGGGCATCCAGCAAGGATTTAAGCAAATCTTCTGGCAAATGCTGCCGGGTTTCGATGTGTTCGCTGAGCAGGTCGAGGCTGTCAGTATCCCAGGTCCAGAACTCCATAAACTGGCTTGGTAGCTCGACTGCATCCCAATCTACGCCGTGTGTACCTGCCACGGCAATATGGTCGACTTCGGTCAATAGATGATGCAGCCCATGGCCAAATTCGTGGAACAGGGTATTCACTTCATCGTGAGTGAGCAGCGCAGGTTGATCGCCTACAGCAGGGGTGAAGTTGCAGACCATGTAGCAAATCGGTTTTTGCAGGCCTTGTCGGGTTTGCATGCGCGAGCGGAAACCACTCATCCAGGCACCACCGCGTTTGCCGCTACGTGCATACAGATCGAAATAAAAACCGCCGACTACCTTGCCTTGATCTTCCAGTTCAAAATAGCGCGCATCTGGATGCCAGACTGGTGCTTCACGTTCCACAATGTTAATGCCGTAAAGACGATTCACAATGCTAAACAGACCTTGCAAAATCTTGGGTGCAGGAAAATACGGTTTTAGTGATTCCTGCGATAAGTTGAATTGTTGCTGTTTCAGTTTTTCCGAATAATAACCGGTATCCCACGGCTGTAATTCGAGAATGCCATCCTGAATGGCGATGGTTTTTAATTCTGCAATTTCTTTACTTGCAGGGGTTCGTGCATGCTCAGCCAGATCAACCAGGAACTTGTCTACAGTTTCGACATCCGGCGCCATTTTGCTGGCCAGCGATAACTCGGCATAGTTGTTGAAACCTAATAACTGTGCCATTTCATGACGTAGACTCAGGATTTCTTCCATCACCTGGGTATTGTCAAATTCAGGATGCTCAGACAGGTCAGAAGCACGCGTGGTATAGGCTTTGTATAACTCTTCACGTAAGCCACGGTCATCGGCATAGGTCATGATGGCCAGATAAGCCGGAATATCTAAAGTTGCGACTGACTGATCCAGTTCACGTTGCTGACCATATTGTTTAAGTAAATCTACGCTGCTTTGTGGTAAGCCTTTGAGTTGTTCTTCAGTTAGAGGCTTGAAGTAGATTTGTGTGGCATCGAGGACATGGTTAGAAAAGTCAGATGACAGCTGTGACAAACGTGCAGAAATTTCTGCATAGCGTTTTTTCGCTTCACCTTCTAAAGCCACGCCTGACAGTTTGAAATCGCGCAGTGCCAGTTTAATGGCACTTTGATGGGCTGCAGGGAGGGTACTGAATATGGACGAGTCATGTACATGTTGATAGCTTTGATAGAGTACCGTGTGTTGACCCAGCTGTGTGTAGTATTCACTTAATGCTGGAAGCAGGGATTGATAAAGTTCACGCGTTTCTGTGTTATTCATCACGGCATTGAGATGTGACAGCACACCCCAAGCTTCGCTCATGTTGTTTTCCAACGTATCGACCTGCTCTAACACATTGAGCTGTGCCTGAGCGTTCTCCGGAACTGCAGTTAAATCTTTTAAAAAACTTTGTCCTTGTTGAATGGCTTGTTCAATCTGTTGTTTTAAATCAGCCAGTTGAATCTGGTCAAATTGTGGAACGGGCAAGGTCGCCTTTTCTAAAGTCATTTCTAATACGCCATATCATTTATAAAGTTAATAGTAGATGTAAGGCTTAGAGAAGGTTAAATCAAGGGCTATTATTTTTCAGTCGGTAAATACTTTCTAGATGAGACTCAATAAAAAGCCCTACTAAAGTAGGGCTTTTATCAGAAAATTAGTCTAGCTTAGTTTTCGCATTCGACTTTTTCTTTTTCGGTTTGGATTTTTTCTTCAGCTTGTCTTTGGCTTTTGCATCCGATTTGGCTGAAGATTTTTTATCTGACTTTTTAGCTGGTGCAGCAGATTTGGTTTTAGGCTTTTTCTTGCGAATCGGTTGTTCACCATCTTCACTGACCACGGCTTTCGCACGTGGGCTAAATACTTCTTCTGTTGTTGTCTTGGCCACACGTGGCGCGCGGCTACGAATAGCACGGCCGGCATGGGTTATTTGTTGCAACAGTTCAAAGTCAATTTTGCGATCGTCCAGATTTACCGCAGCCACCTTAATTTTGACTTCATCGCCCAGACTAAAGGTTTGACCACGTGCCTGACCGATTAAGCTTTGGCTTGGCTGGTCATAGACAAAATAGTCATCGCCCAGTTGGCTGACGTGGATCATGCCATCGACATAGAGATCTTTTAAGGTTACAAAGAGGCCAAATTCAGCTACGGCACTGATCACACCGACAAATTCTTCACCTAAATGCTGCTTCATATAATGACATTTCAACCAGGTGGTGACGGAACGGGAAGCTTCATCGGCACGGCGTTCGGTTTGCGAGAAATGTTCACCGGCATCATCCAGAGCTGCACCGGAAAGCAGGAACGGCTTTTGTTTTAAATGGGCTTTGATGGCACGGTGCAATAACAGGTCCGGGTAACGGCGGATCGGGGAGGTAAAGTGCGTATAGGCTTCATACGCCAAACCAAAATGCCCGGCATTATTTGCACCGTAATAGGCTTGCATCATCGAGCGTAACAGCACCGCATGAATGCTTGGCGCATCAATACGGTCTTTGGTGGCTTCAATCACCGCCTGATAATCTTTTTGCGTTGGTTGTTCCGGGAAAGGCAGGCCGAGCAATTTCACATATTCACGCACTTTCTGGATACGTGAAAATTCAGGTGGCTCATGCACACGGTATAACATCGGAATGTCATTTTCCAAGGCATATTCTGCGGCTGCGACGTTTGCCAATAACATACATTCTTCAATCAGCTTATGTGCTTCGTTACGTGTACGTGGCAGAATTTCATTAATGCCACCTAACTCATCAAAGGTCATGTAGGTTTCGACTGTTTCGAATTCCATGGCATGACGCTCTGCACGTAAACCTTTCAGGATCTGATACAGCTGGAACAAGGTATTCAGCGATTTGCGTACATCCCGATCTTCAGGAACAGCTTTGCTGTCGCCATCAAAATACTGTGCCACCTGAGTATAGGTGAGACGCGCTTTGGAATGCATGACTGATGGGTAGAATTCAAAACCAGTGACGCGACCGGCACGTGACAGTTTTAAATCACAAACCATACAGAGACGATCGACATGCGGATTCAGCGAGCACAGACCATTGGAGAGGGCTTCCGGCAACATCGGCAGCACAAAATGCGGGAAATAGACTGAAGTGCCACGTTCTTTGGCTTCGTCATCCAGCGGTTTGTCGTTGCGGACATAATGGCTTACGTCAGCGATGGCTACGACCACACGGTAGCCGCCACCTGGACGTTTTTCGGCATATACGGCATCGTCAAAGTCGCGGGCGTCTTCGCCGTCAATCGTCACCAGCGCTAAATCACGTAAATCGATTCGACCTTCACGGTCTTGTGCAGAAGGTTCCTTAAAGTGTTCGGCATCGCGAAGCACTTCTTCCGGGAATTCATAAGGCAAGCCAAATTCCAGAATGGTTTGCGGAATAATGATTTCGGTATCGGCCTTGTCTGCCATTGATTGCACGATATGACCGGTCGCAAGTTCTTCACGCGTTGGATAGTCATCAATCGCCACACGAACCGAATCACCCACTTTGACCTGGGCATGCTCAATCAGTTCTTTTTCCAGGGTAATTGGCTGATGGGCATTCGGATTGGCCGGCTGAATAAAGTATTCGCCATCGTGAATGGCCACTTTACCAATAATCTGTTTTACCCGATGTTGCACCACTTCGGTAATAAAGCCCCAAGGCTTGCCTTTGCGGTCGACCGAGGTTTGACGAACCTTGACGCGGTCGCCATTAAAGACCAGACGCAGCTCGCGTTCAGGCAGTAAAAGGTCTTCATGATCGGCAATCGAGGCACTGCCTAGACCTTTGGAATTGATATAGACCGTGGCTTCATGCGTCGGCTGGCTGGCGGCAAGCTGGAACTTATAGCCATCTTTCATCAACTGGCCATCGCGAACCATGGCGATCAGGCGATGACTGAGTGCATCAATACTTTTTTGATCTGCAATTTCAAAATGTTCTACTAAATCTGCATGAGATTGTGGTGCTTGTAATTTTTCAATCGTTTCAGAAATCAGAATACGGCTAGGAATAGGATTTTCATAGCGTTCAGCTTCAGCTTTAGCTTCAGGATCGACCCAATTTTTCATAATGTCTTTGGCTTCATGTCAGAAGATAGGATTAGCATAAGTCATGCTGCAACAGACTGCACGTAAATGATTGCAATAATGTGTTTTTCAGTTCAAATTTTGGGGTGAAGTTGAATATTTCAGCTTCACCAGCCATAAAAAACAGCAAAAAGAGCAGGTCAAGCCCGAAAATTGTTTAAAAAATAGATGATTGATTAAAAATATCAGAATTTTTTGAAATCTGACTTGAAGAAATGAAGTTTAATTTGTATTATGGCGGCTCGTTACGGTGAGGTGGCCGAGTGGCTGAAGGTACTCCCCTGCTAAGGGAGCGTGGGTCTTAAAGCCCACCGAGGGTTCGAATCCCTCTCTCACCGCCACGAATAACTTGAAATGCGCTCATAGCTCAGCTGGATAGAGCACTTGGCTACGAACTAAGGGGTCGGGAGTTCGAATCTCTCTGAGCGCACCAATCAAGTTAAACGTAAATGTAACGAATGCTGCAAGGCAACTCAAGTACGCGCTCATAGCTCAGCTGGATAGAGCACTTGGCTACGAACTAAGGGGTCGGGAGTTCGAATCTCTCTGAGCGCACCAACTTGAACACATCGACAGATGTAAAACTGGAAGAAACCGCATATGTTGCGGTTTTTTTGTCTCTGAAATTTGGTGTAACTTAATCTTGTCAATTTTTCCATGAGTTGGGAAGTTTTTAAAAAGCATCTCATCTTCAATATTTACTTCAGATATCTGAAGTAAACCTGAAATAAAAATACGCTTATAAAATTGATGATTTCTTATTTCAAATCAATCTGTGCAATCATCAAAAAACAAATTTTGTTTAAAAAATAGATGAAAAATCTAATTCTGCCCAATAACTGTTCATTTGATTGCAGATTTGTGAAAAAGCACTTAACAGAATGTTAAAAACGCGTATAATGCACCACATCAAGACATCGCGCTCATAGCTCAGCTGGATAGAGCACTTGGCTACGAACTAAGGGGTCGGGAGTTCGAATCTCTCTGAGCGCACCAAATTGATCACATCGACAGATGTGAAATTGAAAAAAACCGCTTAATTGCGGTTTTTTTGTGCCTAGAATAAATTAAATGTCTTTAATACCATTACGGTATTGCCATCTATTGTTCTAACATGTCGTGATAAGGCACATTTCGCGTCGCTCTGCACTAACAGCATCAAACAGATTTCCCAGGCTGTTGAGATGATCGGAACGCAGCTTAAAATAGAATGGAAGATTGATCACTCCCAATCCGGCTAAAACTTTATATTCTGCATTGCTGCCTGATGTAATTTAGGTGGGTAAAAACAATAAGGAAATGACGGAATCTGGTGTAATATCTAGCACAATTGTTCGAATAATTTGATGATGAATTATGTCAGAGACCAAGCCTGCTGTATCGGTACGTTATTTCCTAAACCTGGAAGAATCGCAAGACGGTTTTGCCCTGGCGACTTTTGGTAAAAAGCAGATTACCCGTTTTATTACCCCATTGGTCAGTATCGGGATTATTATCTGGGGATTTTATCTCGGCTTTAATGGCGTTGGTCGTTATTATGTTGCGCTTGGCGCTTTCTTTTTGATTTTGCAGCTGATTATGCGTTACTGGTTTTTACCGATGATGTTTAAGCGTCAATTTGTAAAATACCAGTTTGGTAAAAGTGAACAAGGCATCGAGTTGTTTCAGGATCATGCCGAAATTTATGCTAATGGTCGTAAACAGATTTTTAACTATAGTGAAGTGCAAAACTTTGCTATGGGCAAGCAGACCTATATGATTGAGTTGAAGAATCGTACCGTGGTGATTGTACCGAAACGTGCCTTCGAGCAACCGGCCGATCAAACCGTATTTGAAAACACATTTAAAAAGTAAGCTTGAAATAAAGTAAAAGTGCAATAAAAGGGAAGATCATGAGTACACGTCCATCTAAAATTGTCTGTGTCGGTCGTAGCTATGCAGATCATGCCAAAGAATTAGGCAATGCCATTCCTGATCGTCCGGTTTTATTTATCAAGCCGCCAAGCAGTTTGATAACTTTAGAGCAGGGTATTTCATGGAACCCGGCTTGGGGAAATTGTCACTATGAATGTGAACTCAGCCTGCGGATTGACCGTACTTTGAAAGCAGAAACTGATCCTGCCAAAGCCTTGCAAGCTGTCGGTGCAGTGACTTTAGGTCTGGATTTAACCTTGCGTGACTTGCAGGATGACTTGAAAAAGAAAGGTCAGCCTTGGGAGCGTGCTAAGGCTTTTGACGGTTCATGTGTCCTGGCAAACTGGGTAGACGTTGCTGAAATTACAGACTGGAAAGAGGTACATTATACTTTTCAGGTTAATGATGAGCTGCGTCAAAAAGGCGATACGTCTTTGCTGATTTTTGATATTGTAACCTTGCTGGCTGATATCAGTCAGGTGTTTACTTTAGAGCCGGGTGATGTGGTGATGACCGGAACACCTGCAGGTGTGGCTGCATTACAATCAGGCGATCAACTGAAAATGACGTTGCAAGGTCAAAGCCAGGATTTTGTCTGGAAAACCTTTGTTCAATAAGTGGAAAAGCTGAGTAAAAAGGCTGTTTGATACTACTGCTGTCTCATAGTTGAATCTCAGTGTTAGATTTGTGAGTGTGGCAAGGATGCCACACATTCCCCATCACGACAGGAAGTCGTGTATGGGGAATAAAGACTTTTGCCTACTTTTGGTCTGTCAAAAGTAGGGTTTAGCCTACACAAAGTCGCTTCAACTTTTAAAGTAAAGATAAGGCTGTGAAAAATTAAATATCAAATACTTAAATTTAAAATATCATCATATTGATTCCATACTGAAATAAAATTCAAATTATGGGACAGTAGTGTGTTTGATACAGCCTTTTTTTAGTTCTGAATTTTTACATGATGGTCAGTTTGCATGGTTGGATCAGACATTTTTGTCTGCTAATACCTCTGTGTAGTCATTGAAAAAGCCTTCGAAAAAGAAGGCTTTTTACAACCTGATCAAAGTCAGTCAAAACTATTTCTTTTCAAAAATAGCGGACAGCGGAATGGAAAGTTTTGCCGCCAGATAATCATCAGATTCAACCAGAGCGGGACCAAGTCTTTGTATCCATTCATCATCCGGACGAATATTGGCGACATCTTTGCTACGTGGAAGTGGATAAGGCAACTGTTTATAAAAACTCCAAAAATCGACCTGAGCCAGATTGCGCGCGAGAATGTATTCATCATTATCGGTGCGTTTTACCAGATTTTGTTTTTCCAGCATCACTACATACGTCGGCCAGCGTCCGATTTCATCACGGCCTAAGACTTCCAGTGCTTCTTCATCAGAAACGCTTTCGCCACTTTGCTGTTTTTTATAAAACAGCTCCATCAAATCCAGCAGCATAATCACGGGATGGCGTTTGGGTTCTTTGCCTGAATTAAACGCAGTGAGGGCATAACTGATTTCGACCCCCAGCAAAACAATGTTCCAGGACAGGAAAATCCATAACAGGAAAATCGGAATGGCAGCAAAAGCGCCATAGACAATTTCATAACTGGTGAAATTTGACATGATGATGCCAAACAAATTTTTCAGCAATTCAAAGACGACGGTACTAAATGTACCGGCAATCAAGGCAGCTTTAATCGGAACACTGCGATTGGGAATGGTCCAGTTTAAAATAAAGAAGCCTAAAATGGTCAGGACAAAGGAAATGCCCCACAAGATAAATTCGCCGTCGACCTCATAACCGGCGAAATTATTACTCAGTACATTTAATGAGGCTACAGTGGATGAAATCGCAAAAGCACTGCCTAGCAGAATAGGGCCGAGTGAAATAATGGTCCAGTAACGCATAAAGCCGATAATCCCGCCTCGCGTTTCTTTTACTCGCCAAATACGGTTAAATACGGTCTCGATACTGGAAAGCATCATGACTGTAGTCACGAACAGAAATAAAATACCAATCACTGTCAGGTTGCTGGATTTATCGGTAAAGGCAGTAAAGGCCTTATCAAAGGCGATTGTGGTTCGAGGTAAAAAATGACTGTAAATCAGTTGTTGTAATTGCTGCCTTGCAGGTTCCAGTGCTTTAATCGAAGAAATAATTACCAGAAAAACCGTCAGCATGGGGACCACTGCAAACAGCGTGGTATAGGTCAGAGATGCAGCTTGATCTCTACAGCGATCGGCTTCAAAACGTCTTACGACAAATAAAACAAACTGAAACCAGGTTTCATTATAAAAAGGAAGTTTTTTTAAATACTTTTCTAGCATCGTGATGAAGTCTCAATTTTTTTAGTCATCTTTATGAATTTTCAATACCAAGCTTAACCAAAAAATGGGAAAAATACCGTATAGTTTTCTCTTTTAGCTTCGTTTATAAAAAATATGCAGTCTTATGTCTTGGTTTTATATTACAGCAAATATGGCTCAACCAAAGAAATGGCACATTTAATTGCCAATGGTGTTGAATCTGCAGGTATGACGGTAAAAATTCGTACGGTACCCAACCTATCCACTGTGGTGAAACAGGCTGAGCCAAGTATTCCAGAGGAAGGGGATATTTATTGTACCCTGGATGATTTGGCCAATTGTTCAGGTCTGGCTTTGGGTTCACCTACACGCTTTGGCAATATGGCCTCCGAGATGAAGTATTTCTGGGATCAGACCACCAGTCTTTGGCTGAATGGGGCTTTACATCAAAAACCGGCCTGTGTCTTTACTTCATCGGGTTCGATGCATGGCGGACAGGAAAGTACATTACTGACTATGCTTCCACCTCTGTTTCATCATGGTATGATGATTATGGGCCTGCCGAATGCCAACCCGGCATTATCCAATACCAAGTCGGGTGGCACGCCCTATGGTGCCAGTCATGTCAGCGGTCCGCGCCATGATCTGGGTTTAAGCCAGGACGAAAAAGTCTTGTGTGAAGAGCAGGGGAAACGCCTGGGCGAAGTGGTTAAAAAATTGCAGGCAAACTGATTTTTATTAAGAACTTGAGTTTCACTCACTCTATTTGTAAGGTATGTATCTATAAAAAAACCCTTCTAAAAAAGAAGGGTCTTTTTATTGCAATTTAAAGTTTAAGTGCTTATTCAGGTTGTTTAAATCTATGATTGCATTGCAAACATTTATAATCCAGAAACACATTCTTATCGATAATGACACCGGCTTTTTTACCGAAAATATTCCCTAAAACCCCGCCTGTCACTCCTACGGCAATGGCTCCTACAAATGTTCCTACTGTGCCACCGAAAATCACGCCTAATGGTCCGGCTACTGCACCAATCGCTGCGCCTGTCGATGCACCTGTTGCAGCACCACCGACTGTTCCTGCCGTTGCCCCGGCGGAGGTCATTAAAATTCCACCAATGGTCTTTAAGTTCTTTTCGTGATCGCGTTTTTCAACTTCGGTCGATCCACATTTAGGACATTGCATAAGTTTTTCCATCAACAATTTATATTGACCGATCTTGAACTATAGGAAATAGAGAAGGTTTCAAGGTCAGCAGGTATTTATGACATGTTGCTACAGTATGTCGTTTCTGCAACTGGATGTCAGGAGCATTTCATACCAACTTGATTTTAGTTGAAATAAAGTCGAAACAGTTTATCTGAGTTGTAAATCCATTCTTCATCGAGTGTTGGTTATGGCTGCTTTTTTAATAATCATCAATCATACAGCCATGAAAATGACTGTATCTTGCATATACTGCAACTTAAAACAGGCTAGGCTGAGGCTGTACGGCTCCTCTTTTTAAGTCCAATTCCATGTGTCTTTGGTTTAATTCTGCGATTTTGCGACGGAGAATAATGTCTATTAGGTGGTCTATGGCCAAAAGTTGTCTTTATCTCGGGGGCATTTATCAATGCAGTAAAAGGAAGAACAATTATGAAGAAGACTGTTAAAAATAATCTTCTTATCTGTCGCCTTCCTGACCGGTGTCGGTATGGCAAATGCTCAAAACACTGAAGTGGTCGTAGATATAGGGCTGCAAATAGCCTTATCGCTAAAGTTAGAGTGTTTTTTTTGAACGGATACTCATACTTTTAAAAAATTAACTTTACTGCTGAAATTACTTTATAAATACGCTTAACTGTGATTGGTTAATTGTATTTTCATAAATAATAGATGTTCATCACATTTGAATGAGCATTCTAATAAAGTCAAATTTTACAACTCCCTAAAGCTGAACTGTTTTGACAAGGTGAATATTCGCTTATGAAATCAGGATGATTTCTTATATAAAAAAAATATTAATTTTATTAAATTTTTTATGTAAATTTTAATTTTAAAGATTTATTACATAATAATTTCTTACAATTCAAAAATAAACAACAATTAACAAATCAATAATTATAACAACAAGATAGTTTGTTATCTTAAACCTAAGATATGTAAAACCTGATAAATTTTGCCTTTTGTTTTATTTATGTGATTTAATATTTTTAATATAAATTAAACCTTAATAAATAGAAAATAAATAAACATCCTGGAACGAAGGACGGGTAATGATTATGAAAATATCAGTGATCAATGTGAGTTTATTTTGTTGCTGTATTTTGGGCAATGCTTATGCCACATCGGATGAATGGAGCCAGCGCTGGAAATCGTCAAGTACTCGTTCCAGTGAAAATCTGGTGCAGGCCAATCTGATCGAGCTCAAGGATTCCGATTATTATTCTGGCTTGGGAAAGACCACTATAAATAGCACCTCGACCAGCTCTATCGGTACGGTGAATTCAGCTACGAGCAATGTGAATATCAATGGTTCAAATAACGGCGTGGACATTTCGAATGATACTTCGAATGAAGGCACCTTAAATTCCACGACCACTCAAAACAATCAGCAATGCCCCAACTTAAGCACCCAACCGGGGGGGGACTCACTATGCTGAATTTTCCGTTAAATAGAAGAAAAATATCTTCTGTGACTGTGTTGATCCTTTTAAGCCAGCTGATGAGCGGGTGCACGGGTATGGCGGTCTCAAACAAGAAACCGGTCAGTCTGGTACAGGGTCCCCCAATTACCGATATTTTCACCCCCTTTGATATGGCTTTATCCTGCCTGAAAGGGCAACTGCGCAGTGATGTCAGCTTTTCCGTTGGAGCGATTCTGGACCAGACCGGCAAAGATGTAGTGACCAATGGCGGTAGTGGCAAAATGGTGACCCAAGGCGCGGGAGATATGGTGCAGTCCGCCCTGTTTCAGGCTGGGGTCAGTTTATTGAACCGGCGTGATCCGAGGATTATCGAAAGCGAAGCCAAGTGGGGCATTCGCGACCCACGGCAAATCCAGGCATCCGATTATTATGTCACTGGCAGCATCAACAGTCTGGATTTTATTCCAGGGGGCGGTGTGGATATGCAGATTGGTGGAGTCGGGCCGAATTATAGTCAAACCCGCATTATGGTCGGGCTGGATTTATCCCTGACTGATACCCGTAGCAGTAAAGTAGTGGCTAATGTTTCGCTGCAAAAACAGATTGCTGCGCAGGATTATGGTCTGAGTGCAGGCAGGTTTGCCGGACATACTTTATTGAATATTCAGCTTGGCAAAGGGGAACGAGAAGCAACTAATTTTGCTTTACGCCAAATGCTGAATCTAGGCACTTTTGAATTGCTCAGTCAGGTGATTCCGCCTGCAACCTTTGAAAGTTGCCGCGCGCAAATACCACCTGAATTTGGCCAATTGAGTTTAACCCGAAGTTCGGTTGCGCTGTATAAGTATAAGCAGAGTCAGCAGCAAAGTACCGCAAACTTACCGAGTACTGTTCTGGAATCATCCTCATATAAAACAAGTTCACCGAATGAGAAAAATAAATCGACCAACTCACCCAACAAGGATACACAGCCACCCAAGAAAAAAGAGTCTGAGTTGATTGAAAATCCTGAAGGTGAGTCTGAACCGAGCAAACAGGATTTGATTAAATATATCAGTATGAAAAAGCCTTCATCTTTTTTTAAAAAAATGAATGAAGAAAAAGACAATGAAAAGACTTCGATGCTGTGGGATGTTAATCCGGAAGTGGTCGAAAACTACTGGTCAAGCACGCAGCGTGATTAAAAATATATAAAAATGGGCTCGCTCCCATTATAAAAAAGAAGTGCTTAGCGAGAAGTACTTCAAAATTAGAAAAAAGGAAAATAACCATGAATAAGACTATCAAAACAATCGCCTTATCTGTTGCCTTCTTGTCCGGTGCAGGCATGGCTAATGCTCAAGAGGTCACTGTAGATACTGGGTTAAATGGTGCCTTAAATCTTTTATCTCAACATACCCAGCCAAATGGTACTGCGCTTAACCTTGCCATTAATACCGCTACTGTTGATGCAACGGTCAATGTAGATGGGCGGTATAACTCACTGAATAATGTGGGAGACAAAATTGCAGTAGAAACTTCAGCAATTGGTGCGGTAAACACCGGTAGTATCAATTTGCAGCAAGGCAATTTGAGCGCAGTGAATACGGGAACATTAGAGACAACTCTTGATGCTGAAAGAAGTGCGGCGCGTAATTTGGAAGAATGGCGTACTGAACGGTCATCAGAGTTTGAAAGTTCCATTAGTACATCGTTAAATACGGATACTTATGACCAATTCTCTGAAACTCTGAGTAATTACACTGCAGCGAATTTAGCTTTCAATTCAGCAGCTATTGATGCATCTGTAAATGTAGATGGAAAAGTGAATCATATTGATGGTATCAAAACTTCAGCTATTGGTGCTGTGAACACCGGTAGCATTACTGTGACCGTAAAGTAAATCCACCGTTCAATATGATCCAGGGTCTAACTATTTGCGGATAGTTAGACTTTTTTATTTTAGAGCAAAAAATGTTCAGTGAATATTGCTTTGTAGTTAAATTAATCTTTAACAAGTCCTATTTGGTGTGAAAGTTCGGTTGTTATGAGATGTAAAACCACGCTATTGACTAGAGTTGATTCGAATTATTGGACAAAAAAAGTGCAACGAATTTATTTTTTTCTTGTATTTCATTTTGCAGCAGGGGCCAGCAAGCTGAATTCACCTGGAGCAGGTGAGTAAGCACCGATTTTGTTAACATTATTCTGGATAGTTGTTTCACATAAAATATGCATTCTAAAAACAAACACCTATAAAAAAGAACGCCTGAGCGTTCTTTTTAAATTCAGTTGAAATTCTAGTCACGGACAAATTCAACAGTACCATTTTCTAAAGATTTAACACGTGCCAAAGATTCAACACGGTAACCTTTATCAAGTAACAATTGGCGCCCTGGCTGGAAAGATTTTTCAATTACAATGCCAATACCCACAACTTCTGCATTTGCTTGATGAATTAAATCGGCAAGACCTAAAGCAGCCTGACCATTTGCCAGGAAGTCATCAATCACTAAAGCTTTATCGCTAGAGTTGATGTGCTTGTTGGAAATGGCAATGGTACTTTCAATTTGTTTAGTGAACGAGAACACTTTGGAACGGTATAAATCATCTTTTAAGGTTAAAGACTGATATTTACGTGCAAAGATCACAGGCACACCAAGTTCTAAACCGGCCATGACTGCTGGAGCAATACCAGAAGCTTCAATGGTGATAATTTTCGTGATCCCTGCATCTTTAAACCGTGCAGCAAATTCTTTGCCAATTTGCTGCATTAATACAGGGTCGATTTGATGATTTAAGAAAGCATCAACTTTCAGAACTTGATCAGATAGAACGATACCTTCACTTAAGATTTTCTGTTCTAGTGCGTGCACGGGAGAATTCCTCTAAGGGCAGATGCTTTTTCAAGCAAAAGCGTATTTTAAAAAGGCTCTCGAAAAATGCAAGCGAAATTGCTCAAATCAATTAACTCGTTGGGCCTTTATAACCTGTTAATAATAAACCATAGGAAGTTTTGCCATCTTGATGGGTTACTTTCACGGGTGTGTAGTCCAGTTTAGGTGCTAACCAAAAAATGGTATCGCGATTTGGCTTGCTGTGTTTGAGCACTACTTTAATTGTGTCGAAAGTGCCATAAGACGTTTTTACCTTTTCCATACCCTGTTTGACAAAACGACGTGATTCCACTTCTTTGGCATCGACAATCGCATAACTTGATCTCAGCCCGGATGATTTTAAGTCTTCACGCAGTTGTAATTCAGCATTCAGTTCATCCAGCGTACCAGCTTTCCAGGCAAATGAACGTGCTGTGTCATCCTTCTTGGTATTAATGGTTTTAGCTGTGGGATTAAACTTGATACTCATTGTATTATTGTGAATGAGTACTTTACTGCTACGGCTGAAAGTATGGGAAATAATTTGGCCATTATTAAAGCCAAAATAACTGGTTTCTGTTGCAGAAGCCAAGCCAGCAGCTTTTGCAGCAAAAACATAAGTCCAGTTATTTCCCGACTTGTTTAATGTGCGGGTAGCAGAACCCAGATTTTTGCCATTATAGCTAAATTGATAGCTTGCTTGGAATGGACTCATGGCGAAGGTTTGGCTTGAGAAACCAGCAAACAACAGAGTAGTGCTTAATCCAGATGTCAACGCAATTGTTTTCAATACAGGGTGAGCCATCAGTAAATTGTTCCTCTGAATTTGGAATAAAATGTAAAACTTGTCTTTAAGCGGTATTATGCGCTTTGATTATGAAGATAAAATCTGAAATTTTGTTCGATCTGTATCTTTATGTAGTTTTTCCCTAAAAAATATAGATTTTAATCAGTAATCATCATCTAATTTATTTTTGCTTAACCGGACTGACTTTGCTGTCCTGGTATTCTTCCGCAATCTCCCAGACCTCCATCGGCTCTTCGGACATTTTTCTGAATAATGCAGTCAGGTTGACATTGCCTATGACCACCAGTTCAGCTTCACGCAAAACCGCATGGTTGACATGCACTTTTGCTAAGGTATCAATGATAGAACGCTTTTTGCCTAACCATCGGTTTAAATCCAGATGCAATAAGTCATCTTTTACTTTAATGACATTCAACTTTTCAAGAATCATGCCCAAAGGGTCTTGATTGAGTACTTTTTGATAGAAAAATAAAGCAAATTTTACAGCAAGCTTTTGGAAGATATTTTTGAATTTAGCTTCAATCACTTGGGTGTCACTAATCTGTTCAAACACAATCAGTTGGGTGTCTTTATTCAGTTCCATCTGTACCAGTTTCAAATCGACTGAAAGGGTAATGTATAAACCCTTCACATCAAGCGTTGCATATAAGCGTAGCCAGTCTTCATGCAAGTCGGCATGCAGATCTTTCAGCATGGCAACATTGTCAGTAACAAAACGCTGAAAAGTTGCATTTAAAAAAACTTGAGAAAGGGGGAATTCACGCTCATCTTCAATAAACCCTTCAGCCTTTTCATACACCTGGCGTATACGTTTAGAGATATTGGATAGTAGCGTTTGCATATAAGGCATCCCAGCGAGTTAATCTTCTTAAACTTCGATAGATTCTGTCGAAAGTATTAAAAATACAGATATTCCACCTTGCAGTTTAACAAAATTAATTGCACCATTTTCATGATTTTAATTGTCTACAGCGTGCTTATTGACTGAGTTCTCGTTTCTTCACTCAAAACTAGACGCTGTGTTTATTTTATACTGCTTTTATGCAGTTTGGGGGCCAGACATTTTGTCGGTTTAATGTGATGCTTAAGAAAATCAGTTTCGCACCTTTAATGCATGCATGGTGGAAAGATCCAATTTTCACAAGCGCAGTGATTGTAGCTGTTGCTTTGCATTTGATTATTTTGACTTTGCAGTTTGCCATGCCGCAAGAAAGTGATGCGGCAGTCAAAGAGATCGCCGTCACATTACGTCCGAGTGAGGACAAGGTGGAACATGCGGATTTTCTGGCACAGGCAGATCAGCAAGGTTCTGGAACTTTTCGTGAAGCACACCGTATGTCGAGCGATATGCCGGCAGCGATGACTGAGCAAACGACCGGTGAACAGCAACAGGAAACTCTGGAGCGTTTACAACAGAAACGCGAACTCAGCTTTGAAGAAAAAGTGCTGATGACCACCTTAAGCTGGAAGAAAGAAGCAGAACAGAACCAGCGCAAAAAAGCCATGCAGGAGCTGAATAGCCAGTTTCAGGCCAAGGCCGCGATGGTGGCAAGTCTGGAAGCACAATATTTGCAACGTCAGCAAAACTTTAGCCGTCAGCAAAAAATTAAAACCGTAGATGGTATACAGGCCAAGCAGGATATTTCTGCCGCTTATTTGGAAAAATTCCGTGAGAAAGTAGAATTTTACGGTAACCGCTATTATCCCGATGCAGCCAAAGTGCAACGCCTCGCAGGAGAGGTGCGTTTAATGGTCATCTTAAATAAAAGTGGCGGAATTCGTGCCATTCGCCTGATTGAAAGTTCAGGTCATGGTTTACTGGATGAAGCGGCCAAGACCTCAGTGCGTAAAGCTGCTCCATTCGGTGGTTTTGATAAAGGGATGAAAGATATTTCCGAGCTTCGCATTGTGCGTACCTGGCGGTTTGACCCGGCTGAAGCTGAGTTTGAGGTGCATTGATTGAATGGCCTTGATCTGCTTTTAAAAGTTTGACAAGTATTTATTTTGATTATGTTTTTAAGGTGATGCTAATACATAGTGCCCCTTTTGACGCCCATCCGGCCATGTCACGTTTAAGTCCTGTTCTGAAAGATCTAGGCGGGTCGGGAAGATTTCTAAATATTGGCGGTATTGGGGTGCAGCTTTCAAGCCAATACATGTCCCATTTTTCCACCAGGTTCCTTCTGCATATTGGTCTAAGGCACCTACAGCCAGATACCATTTAAACTTGCCGTCCGGTTGCAGTAAAAGCTCAGAGCCGACTTCCATCACGCCTTCCAGATAATAATGGCCTACCCAGGCATTATCTGCTGGCTGGAACCTTACTTCCTTACATACAGATTCAACATTGGCATACAATTGGGATGCAGGAAATAACGCTGAAATCAGGCAAAGTCGGAAAAGAATTCTGTTCATCATTTTTTCCAGCATTTAGCAGGGGAGATATTTTAAGATTTTATGCTTATTTGGCATAAATAAAACCCGACTAATCGAAATTAATCGGGTTTAATAAATGGGAATGCTGCTAGAACCTACTGTTGTTCAGTATAGGGATTTTCAAAACCTAACTTCGCCAGAATTTCAATTTCCAATGCTTCCATTTCTTCAGCATCTTCATCTGAGGTTTCATGGTCATAGCCCATTAAGTGTAATGTGCCATGCACCAGCATATGAGTGAAATGCTCAATCGGTGTTTTGTTCTGATCAATGGCCTCTTGTAAAACCACAGGAATACAAATCACCAGGTCACCAATGGGTAGGGCATCCAGCATTGCCAGCACTTCTTCTGGCACATCGCTCGGGAAAGACAGCACATTGGTCGGCTTGTCTTTTTGACGATACTCCAGATTCAGCTTATGGCTTTCATCATTGTCTACACAGGCAATCCCGATTTCACAGTCCTGATCGACATTGATAAAACGAAGTGTAGTTTCAATGACCTTTTTAATATAAGCGCGTTTTAATACCAGTTCAGGTGACTGGTAGTCTTGTTGCAATGATAGGTTAAGTTTCAAAATGAATCCTTAAAGTATCTTAGTCCTGAGCATCGGCAGCAGCATCATTTTCAGCAATCAATGCTTCCTGACGCGCTTTACGTTCTGCCCGTGCTTCAGCACTAAGACGGTGTTGTTCACTGTCCCATCCTTCATAAGCTTCGACAATTTTCTGTACCAGCCGGTGACGAACTACGTCACGGGAATGGAAACGGGTGATATGAATTTCGGTTACAGGTTCCAGTACACGTAAAGCATGGGCTAAACCAGATTGCTGACCGCGAGGTAAATCGACCTGAGTGATGTCGCCGGTAATGACCGCACGTGAACCAAAGCCTAAACGAGTCAGGAACATTTTCATCTGTTCTGGCGTCGTGTTTTGTGCTTCATCCAAAATCACGAAAGAATGGTTGAGGGTACGGCCACGCATATAGGCGAGGGGCGCAACTTCAATCACCTGACGTTCAATCAGTTTGGCGACTTTTTCAAAGCCCAGCATTTCATACAGGGCATCGTAAAGCGGGCGCAAATAAGGATCGATTTTCTGGCTTAAATCCCCCGGCAAGAAACCGAGTTTTTCCCCGGCTTCAACCGCAGGACGAACCAGCAGGATGCGCTGGATTTCATTACGTTCCAGCATATCTACCGCAGCAGCCACGGCAAGATAGGTTTTACCGGTACCGGCAGGACCAATCCCGAATGAGATGTCGCTTTGCAAAATACGCTGTACATAACGCTTTTGATTGGCACCGCGTGGATTAATCCGGCCTTTGCGGGTTTGCAACCACACTGCATCGAGACCAGTATGTTCATTGTCAGAAAAGTCTTCCTGCAATTCACGATCCGTCTGACTGCCCTGAATCATCAGATGCAAAGTATCCGCGCTGACTTGCTGGCTGGTTTCAGTTTCTTCATGTAGACGCATCAAGAGGCTTTCGGCTCTCTCTACTGCATCAATCTCACCATCGATGTAAAAAGCATCACCTCGATGGGAAATTTTGACCTCTAAACGCTGTTCGATTTGTTTCAAATGACCGTTATAAGCACCCAGCATGCCTTTTAAACGTTCCATTGAAATACCAGGAAAAGTTACTGTACGTCGGATCGCTGCAGTCAAGAGAATTCCTTATAAAATGATCTTACTGATCACCTTACATTACGCCACGTCAGGCTCAAGATTCAAGAGCTCACCGTAAACAAAATTTAAAGTTTTAATTTTGGTAATTTCAATCTCTGCAAAACGCCCAACCCAGGCCGGATCACCAATGAAAGAGACCAGACGGGTATTGTCCGCTGTACCAATCAACAGGTTCGGATCTTTGTCAGAAACCTTTTCAATCAGCACACGCTGGATGGTGCCGAGCATGGCATCAGTTTTATCAATGCTTGAGCGTTTAATCCATTGCTGAACTTTGGCCAGCCGTTCTTTTTTCACATCTTCAGGGGTGTTGTCTTCAAGTTCTGAAGCGGGTGTACCTGGACGTTTTGAATAAATGAAGCTATAAGAGTGGTCGAAATCTAAATCCTGGATGAATTGATAAGTTTCTTCAAAGTTCTCATCGGTTTCACCCGGGAAACCAATAATAAAGTCTGAAGATAAATGCATATCCGGACGGACGGTACGTAGCTTTTTAATTTTTTCGATATACACGTCAATGGTGTGGTTACGCTTCATCGCTTTCAGCACATCGTTGGAACCGCTTTGTACCGGCAAGTGCAGGTGCGAAACCATTTGTGGCAAGTCACGGTAGCATTGAATCAGGTCATCATTAAATTCAAGCGGATGTGAGGTGGTATAGCGTAAACGACCAATCCCCGGAATTTCAGCCACCAGACGCAGTAAGTCGGCAAAGGTGCAGATATTGCCTTCGAAAGTTTCGCCGCGGTAACCATTCACGTTCTGACCTAATAGGCTGATTTCACGAACCCCTTTTTCCGCCAGACCGGCAATTTCTGCAAGTACGTCATCTAAAGGACGCGATACTTCTTCGCCGCGGGTATAAGGGACTACGCAGAAAGAACAGTATTTGGAACAGCCTTCCATAATTGAAACAAACGCTTTATAGCCTTCAACACGCGGTTCAGGTAAAAAGTCGAATTTTTCGATATCCGGGAAAGAAATATCCACCAGCTTGATTTTTTCTTTCTTCGGTTTTTCAATTTGTTCACTATGCTGATCCAGCATTTGCGGTAAACGGTGCAAGGTTTGTGGACCAAACACCATGTCGACATACGGTGCACGTTTCTGAATATTGTCACCTTCCTGAGAAGCGACACAACCGCCGACCCCAATCACCAGATCAGGATTTTTTTCTTTCAGCTTGCGCCAGCGACCTAGTTCGGAAAAGACTTTTTCCTGGGCCTTTTCACGAATGGAACAGGTATTCATCAGCAGAATATCGGCATCATTTGGGTCAGTGGTGAGTACATAACCGTGCGAGTCGCCTAAAAGATCTGCCATACGATGACTGTCATACTCATTCATCTGACACCCTTGCGTTTCGATATACAGTTTTTTCACTGAACCGTCGGCTGGGGTGTGCTGTGGCTGGGTAACAGTGTTTTCTGAAGCAGCTTGGGCACTATTTGGAATGAAGGTTTGAACCGTCATGTAGGCTCCTAAAGGATAAATCGGTGAAATCGCAATTCAAGACTGACTGTATCAAGCTCACTCAGCGAGCGATATTTCTTTTTCCTTTCAATGCCTAATGGTATTGAAGAGGAAGAAAGAGGCTGACTGTCATCTTGAAAAAATGCAATTTGAATACAAGAAAGGCGCATATTTTAGCAGGAATCGAAGCCAAACTTATAGCTCTAAATAAAGCTGCAAAAATATTGATTTGTGAAGTAAAAATGATTGAAAATTAATATTGTCTAATCATAAGGTTACATAACAGAACAGTAGAGTAGTGTAATAATAATTAAACTATTCAAAAATGATTAGGTGCGACCAAGGCAATATTAAATGACAGAAGGCGGGCATATGTTTAATCGGGTAATCAATAAAAATTATTATAAAGTGCTTGCTTTGGCTTTGGCATCTACCGGTTTTATTTCGATTTCTTATGCAGCTGATGAACAGTTTAATGATGCTTTGCGTGCTGCCAATTCTTCAAATTTAGATTTATTACAACAATATCAGGCATCGATGCAGAACGATGTGCTGGGCTATTATCCGGAATACTGGTTATTGAATAGCAATCTGGCCAATCAGCCTGCCAGCCAAATTATCAATTTTGCTCAGCGTTATCCGCAATCGGCCATGGCGGAAAAACTGGCTGCCGATTATGTCGAAGAAAAAGTCAAGCAGGCAGATTTTGCGACTGCGCAGCCTATTTTGCAGTATGTGACCAATCCGGATCAGGCGGAAAACTGTGCGGTTGCGCAGGTTCGTGCCAAATCGGGTGATCCCCTGGTTTTTGCTGAATATAAAGATGTCTGGCTTGCTACCAACTCACAACCTGAATCCTGTACCGGTTTGGGACGTATGATGCTGTCGAGTCCCCTAATGACCGAGCAGGACAGGCAGCAACGCTTGTGGGGACAGCTTCGCGCAGGCCAGTCGGGCTTGGCCTTGGCTACGGCACAAACGCTGGGGCTGAGCCTGTCACTTGCACAGCTCAATCAAATTCAGGCCAATCCTTTAAATTATTTATGGTCTGCGCCTAAAGCCACCAGTGCAGATCAGGCTTATTTGATTTATGCCCTGGGACGTCTGGCCGATAGCGACTTAAATACTGCAATGGCTTCCGTCAAAAATGCAGCAGAAGGGACACCGCTACAAGTACAAAAAGCGCTCTATCGTACTGTGGGCTATATTGGCGGAACCACGGTGATGAAAAACAATTTTAACCGTGAAGTACTGAATTATCTGGATGCCAGTTACGGTTTGCCCTTTAGTGCAGAAGAAGCGGAAATTTATGCTCGTCAAGCCATTCGTTTTAGTGCATGGGAAAGCCTGATTCGGGCCATTGATGCGATGGGCGTAACCCAAAAGCAGGAAGATCGTTGGCAGTACTGGTTGGCACGGGCTTCAGAGCAGCGTGGTGATGCTCACTCTAAACGTGTGGCACAAGAAATTTTCAAAAAATTGGCACAGGGAGATGATTACCATAATCTGCTGGCCAGAGATAAGTTGGGGCAGAGTTACAATAATATTCCCGGTAATGTTCAACCTTCAAATAGTGATGTGCAGCGTTTAAGCCAAAATATTCATTTTAACCGTGCTTTTGCTTTACGCCGTGTCAACGCACCGGATAGTTATGTGAATCGTGAATGGAACTGGGCAGTGCGTCAGGCATATTTAAAACATGATGATGGCTTACTGCTGGCAGCTGCAAAACGTGCGACGGATATAGGTTGGTACGACCGTGCCATTTACGCGGCTGACCGTACTGAATCCAAGCACAATTATTCCTATCGTTATGCCATGCCACATCAAAGTTATGTGGTCAGCCATAGTCGAAATGCCGGAATCGATCCTGCATGGGCCTATGGTTTGATGCGTCAGGAAAGTCGTTTTGTTTCACAGGCACGTTCACATGTGGGTGCAGGAGGGTTAATGCAAATTATGCCGGATACGGCGAAACTGGTGGCCCGGCAAATGGGCGAAACTTATAATCCGGCAGCTTTAACCGACATGAATACCAATATTCGTTATGGCACTTTTTATTTGTCGATGATTCAGAGCCAGCTCAGCAATAATCCTGTGCTGGCAACGGCTGGCTATAATGCTGGTCCAAACCGTGCACGTCGCTGGCAACCGGATGCCCAGCAGATAGCCGCTGATCAATATACTGAAACCATTCCCTTAACCGAAACACGTGATTATGTAAAACATGTCATGACCAACGCCACCCATTATGGAGTATTGCTTGGACAAGGAGCGCAGTCGATTGAAAAACGGATGAATATAATTCCATTAAGAAATAATCCTTAATTTTTAGTTTTATTGATAGGTCTGACTTGTTGATGATATTTTCTGGGCGAACTTCAGTTTTACTAAGATGGGTGCTGTTCGCGCTGAGCAGTGCTGGACTAGGGCTGTTTGCACCTCAAACTTTTGCAGCCCCTTTGCAGGGTTATGTCATGGTGGTACAAATGACCCCTGCGGTATGCATGTTTGATGCCCAAAAATCAAAACAGCGCAAATGTCTGGAAGGCTATTCGCTGAATATTTCCGGTTTGTATCCGGAAACTTCGGAAACCGAGTGCAGGACCACATCCTCTGCGGCTTTATCTCCCTTGCAGGCGAAAGTCGTGGCACGAGTCATGCCCGATGAAAATGCCCGCATGCAACTTTGGCGTGGAATTGGCGGATGTGTACAGATGAACTCAAGTCAATATTTCCGTACTATCATTAATTATGCTGAACGTCTCAAAATTCCGAAGGAATTAACCAGTCCTGAGACGCGAGCCATGCATCAGACCAATCTTCGATTGCAGTTTCTGCGTTTGAATCCAAGTTTACCTGCCAATGCTATTAGATTTAGCTGTTCGACTTTCCAGGGAAATACCATTCTGACCGAAGTGAAACTTTGCTACAAAAATAATGGACAGTACAAGCGCTGTTCAGCAGAAGTAGAAAATACCTGTCCAAATTTATTTACCATAAAAGGTTCTTACTAAGCTTTTTTATATATTTTATTTATATTTCCTATCATACTTTTGTTGAAATCCATTCTCTTTTAAATGCATCTGTCAAAGTATTGGAGTACAATCTTTGCCGTTTATGATTATTAAGATTAAATAGAACAGCTATTTAATTATTATGACGATCCTCTCAATTGGAGATAATTACATGAAGCAACCTGTTCGCGTTGCCGTTACTGGCGCTGCTGGTCAAATTGGTTACAGCCTATTATTCCGTATCGCTAGCGGTGAGATGTTGGGTAAAGACCAACCAGTTATTCTTCAATTATTAGAAGTTCCTTTTGAGAAAGCTCAAGCTGCGCTTAAAGGCGTAATGATGGAACTTGACGACTGTGCTTTCCCATTATTGGCTGGCATGATCGGTACTGATGATCCTAAAGTTGCATTCAAAGATGCTGACTACGCTCTTCTAGTTGGTTCGCGTCCACGTGGTCCAGGTATGGAACGTGCTGACCTTCTTAAAGTGAACGGTGAAATCTTCATCGGTCAAGGTCAAGCATTAAACGAAGTTGCTAGTCGTGACGTTAAAGTACTTGTTGTAGGTAACCCTGCGAACACCAATGCTTACATCGCAATGAAATCTGCTCCAGATCTTCCAGCGAAAAACTTCACAGCAATGTTGCGTCTTGACCACAACCGTGCGTTGACTCAACTTGCTCAAAAAGCTGGCGTTGCAGTTTCTGACATCAAAACTATGACTGTTTGGGGTAACCACTCTCCAACAATGTATGCTGACTACCGTTTTGCAACTGTAAACGGCGAAAGCTTAAAAGACAAAATCAACGATGCTGCTTGGAACAAAGACGTGTTCCTTCCAACTGTTGGTAAACGTGGTGCTGCAATCATCGAAGCACGTGGTCTGTCTTCTGCAGCTTCTGCTGCAAACGCTGCAATCGACCATATGCGCGATTGGGCTCTTGGCACAAACGGCGAATGGGTAACTATGGGTATTCCTTCTGACGGTTCTTACGGTATCCCTGAAGGCGTAATGTTCGGTTTCCCTGTAACTTGTGAAAATGGCGAATACAAGATCGTTCAAGGTCTTGAAATCGACGAATTCAGCCGTGAGCGTATCAACTTCACTCTTAACGAGTTAGAAGAAGAACGTGCAGCAATTGCTGACATGGTTAAATAATTTAATCTTTTAGATTAAATTGAAAAGCACCCCATTTGGGGTGCTTTTTTATGCCTGAAATTTGGTTTTGAACAAAAAATAACACGCTGTGATGCAGTGACAACTGAATGTGTCAGGGTTTGCGTCTAATTTAAAAGCTAACAATAAAGGTTTAAGGAGAATGAGATGTTTGATCAACAACCTACATTGGAGCTTTTATTTGAGCAGTTGGGACTAGACGCGAGCCAAGAGGCGATAGACCGGTTTATAGAAAGCCATCAATTGACGATGGATATCCCTTTGCATCACGCTCCATTCTGGACACAGGCACAGCATGATTTTCTGATCAGCCATTGGAAAAAGGATGATGAATGGGCCATGGTGGTGGATATCTTAAATGAACAATTGCATACCGAAGACCGGCTTTCAACCTCAACCCATCAGTGAACACAAATTGAAACAACAAACCTAGTTTTATGACTAGGTTTTTTTATGAATATTTTATAAGTTAATTAAATAATAAATGACAGTTTGGTTGATAAGGAGTGTGCCATGCTTATGAATAATAACCCATCCTTTAAAATGTTATTTGAACAACTTGGGCTGGCTTCTAGCCCTGCAGCTATTGAGCTTTTTATACGGACTCATCAATTACCTGCACATCAAAATCTGCATGATGCTCCCTTCTGGAATAAATCCCAGCGTGAGTTTTTAATTCGCTATTTAGTGGAAGATGCAGATGAGTGGGTCATGTTGATTGATGAACTGAACCAGCAATTACATATGAATGCCACCAAACTGCAACCTGCCTGATTTTTTGTAGACAGGTGATGTTTAAAACCTGCTGAGAAGAAGGAACTTTTAAGCAGGACAGATCATAAAAAAACGCCTCATTGCAGGCGTTTTTTTATCGTTAAATCTGCAATTAATGAACTTTACTTTTGACTAAATGCACAAACCAGTCATGCTCACGGAATGGGTGAAAGGCTGGATGCTCTTGTACCAGAATTAAGTCAAAATCGGCAGTTTTACTGTATTTGGTGAGCCAATGTCGCGCTAAGGCGGTTTCACTCTTGGCCGCAGAAGCATAGGCCAGGAAAAAATAAACGTCCCCATACTGGTCGTGAGTGATAGGTTTTAAGATTTGCTGGGTAATCAAGGCAAATCTTTGTTCCTTGGTAATTTCGAAATACAACATATAGGCTTTGGCTAAATGCATAGATAAGTTCATATATAAACTTAACGGCATTTCTTCAAATTCAATACGGCCCTGTTCAAGCAGAACCACAGCTTCTTGCAGAAAATGAATCTGTTCCTGACGTAGGATGCTGAGTGTAACCAGTTGCATACGTAACTCAGCACGTTCTAAGGCAAGTTTTGGCGTATTCCCTTGTAAATACAACTGATCAGTTTCGCCAATACGTTGAATAATCTGTTTGGTGTTTTCCCGCATCGGTTACATCCTCATCTGTCAATGATTGCTATATGAGGATGTTTTTCCAGATTTAAAGCATCCTCTGCTGTGAATTACCAAATGGAATTGCCGCTGCGTAACCATGCGGTAATGGACAGGCGTTGATGCTTGGCTTTGAGTACTTCGTGCAATAAATCACTTTGGAATAGGGCAATGCGGTTCGGTTTTGGCGGGATAATGTGCCACTGATCATTTTTATCCTGCAAACGCAATTCACCACCCCAGTCCGCTTGCCAGTCTTCATGCAGATAATACACAGCAGAAATCACACGGCCATTTTTACCTTGAGGGTTGTCACGGTGCAGGGCATAAAATTCACCGGCGTTATAACAGGCAAAATGGGCTTCGACTTCACGAATGCCCAGAAAAAAGGCTCGGTTCAGTTCTTCTCCCAGATTTTGCAAGGTTTTGATGTGCTGTTGGGCTTTTGCTAAATCTTCATTAATCCATAAAATATGATCACTGCGGATTTTGCTCATCACCCCATTTTGAATAGCTGCTTCTCTAAACTGATTCAAATGAGAAGTGCATTCTGCAACCAAAGCGTAGATATAGTCTTGAGAATAAACCTCATCAATAATGCTAAAGCCTTGTTGATCTAAATCTTCAATCATTTGATCAATATTGCATGACTTTGGGAGGTGAATTGTATCCATATGAATATACTCAAAACAGGATAGAAAAATGCTGTCGTATTCTAGAGCAAGATATCCTGCGGAACGAAACATTTTTTCATGCTAAAATACCAGTTGATATCAGGAATTAAAGAAACATGAATTACCGTCACCATTTCCATGCAGGCAACTTTGCCGATGTCATGAAGCATGTGTTATTGCTGCAACTTTTAACACGTTTAAATGCCAAAGATAAACCTTATCGCTATATCGATACGCATGGTGGGGCAGGTAAATACGATTTATCGACTTCTGCAGCACAGAAATCAGGTGAGTTTTTAAATGGTATTCACCGTTTAATCAAGCTGGATGATTCAATTACCCGTAATGCGCCTGAAGACGTGAAGCAATATCTTAAAATTGTTCAGGATATGCGTGAGGTTTCAGGTAAAGGTGCATATCCGGGTTCACCTTGGTTTGCTCTGGAAGGCATGCGTGAAATAGATAAAGCCACTATTTTTGAAATGCAGCCTGAGGTTTTCCAGCAGCTCCGTTTTAATATTCGTGACCGCCGTGCCGGCCTGCATGAACGTGATGCCTATGAAGGCTTGCTTGGGGTGATTCCACCTAAAGAAAAGCGCGGTCTGGTCATGATTGATCCGCCTTATGAATTGGAACGTAAAGATTTTCCACAATTAGTCGAATTGTTGGTTGCTGCGTATAAAAAATGGCCTACGGGTATTTTTGCTGTATGGTATCCAATTAAAGACCGCGCCATGATTGAACGTTTTGAAAAGAAAATGATCAAAACCGGTATTCGCCGTCAATTGGTCTGTGAAGTTTGTGTATGGCCGGATGATACGCCAGTGGGTCTGAATGGTTGTGGTTTGCTGGTGATTAATCCGCCATGGAAATTTTCTGAAGATGCGGATGAAGCTTTACAATGGTTGTTCCCGCATTTACGCATGAGTGAAAATGGTGGGCACGCCGCGGTTCGCTGGTTGGTTGGCGAATAAGAGATACGTTGAAAAAGATACGGTTACATTTAGGATCGACAAAGAATGACAAGTATAAACAAACCTGAAAGTGAATCTTCTCCACGTGATGAGCATGGTTTTGATGGCATCACCTTTGAAGTGGAAGAAGAAGAGCATACCCACGAGGGACAAAAGGTGAAACGTCGTGGCATCTATCTGTGGCCGAATCTGATTACAACAGCCGCTTTGCTATCGGGCTTTTATTCCATTATTGCCAGCATGAATGGAGATTTCACTCAAGCCATTTATGCTATTTTTCTGGCGGCATTATTCGATGGATTGGACGGTCGGGTAGCACGTGCGATTGGTGCTCAAAGCCCGTTTGGCGAACAGTTCGACTCCTTATCGGACTTGCTGGCTTTCGGTGTGGCACCAGCCATTTTAATGTATAGCTGGAGTCTGCATGATTTGGGTCGCATTGGATTGGCGGCCTGTTTTGTGTATACCGCTTGTGCAGCTTTCCGTCTGGCACGCTTCAACGTGCAAATTGGTGTGGTAGATAAACGCTATTTTATTGGTGTCGCAAGTCCGTTGGCTGCGGTGATCATTATTACCCTGGTCTGGGTCGCACAAGATTTCCCGCAAATTTTTGATATACGCGAATTGGGTATTCAGATCTTTAATGCCATGGCGATCATTGCTGTGGGATTACTGATGATTTCCAATATTAAATACTATTCATTTAAAACATTTGATCGCAAACGCGTACCATTTTTTGTGTTACCGATTGCAGTGTTTATCTTTGCAGCAATTACTTATAATATCCCTGTAGGGATTTTGGTTATTTCCATTATCTATGCACTGTCAGGTTTTGTGACTACTTTCCTGGCAAGGAAAAATACCGCCATATAAAAATGAGAACGCTATACTGAAAATAAAAAGGAGCACGATATGCAGTTGTTTCAAGATTTATTTGATCGCTCTAAACAACTCAATCAGGCTCCATTTCAGTTGCGCTTGGCCTATCATGCGCAAAAAGGTCGCTATAAAATCATTCATCAAGGTTTGATGATTCCTGGTCTACCCGCACCCTTACATTACCTCAATTTCATTAGTCTGATCGGCCAGCCGAATGCAGCAATGCTGCGCAATGAAAGTGCCATTCAAACCACAGCTTTAGATACTGCCACTACCATTGCCAGTATTAGCCCGCATATGGTGGGGCAATTAAATTCTTACTCGGTGGGTGAGGATTGTCATTTTAGCAAAGAACATTTTCAGTTTTTAGACAGGGAAACCATCAGTGGAAATTTTCCCCATTTCCATATACAGCGTAAAGATAAAGAACTAAGTTTCGATTTATCAATTTGTACCAGCAATATTGTTTCTTATTTTACCCAGTTGCGTATGGGACTGGCAGATCACTGGTCTTTACTGTGTCAATGTGAAGGGCAGGTGACATATAAGGAACAAAAAATTGAGATTCAGCAGATGGGCTGTTTTGAATATGCTCGTTCCATTAATTTCCCCTATTTACCTTTGGCATTTTTTACTTACCAAGTCATTAATCTGGAAAATCAGCGTCAACTGCTTTTGGCTCAAATCCGAGATTCATTCAACGGTATTTTACAGTCACGTTTATATCTACGAGATGGGAAAACAGGTGTCTCGCAAATGTTTGACCAGAACGTCCGCTTTAAAGTACATCGGGTTTATCCCAAAGTAAAAACACCGAATGGGCAAAGCATGTATTTGCCGCGTGAGTTTGAATGGGCTTATGAAGATAAAGATGGCACCTGCATTTCTGTACAGGCACAAAGTCGCGGAGATTTTAAATTTGGCTTGGCGGCAGGTTATGTGGGTAGTTTTAAATATCAAGTCAGAATTAATCATCATGAAGAAACAGGTGAAAGTGGCTATTGTGAATATATCGATTGCCGCTCACTGAGTTGGCAAGAAAAAAATAAACAGGAAAAAATGCGTGATGAACTAGCCAATCCTGTCCCGTTTGCGTGCAAAAAATAATAAAAACCTTCTATTTTGTGTAATAAGTAAACAGTCGTGATATTTTTGTTGAGTTATTTAAAAAAAGGAGTTGCATTGGATAAGGGATGGTGTAGAATGCACATCCATCGGCGGTGATGAAGATTAAAACTTCTGATAAAACAGTAACTTAGTTAAAATTGATTGAGTTAGGTTTTAGAAAGAAAGTTTAA
>NZ_JBIQOC010000140.1:0-5766 GCF_044130295.1 Acinetobacter uliginosus
AAGATGAGATGTAACTCATTGAAATGTGTCATCATATTCGTCGTCAGAAAACAAGTATTATGCCATTATTTCAATGAGTTATCTTTTTTTGTCGTGTACAAAGATGCTTTTTATACTGCTGTTGATATCGCTGAACAGGCAGCTGGACTGTGAGATTAAAAGGACTGCTTTATCACTGCTGCTTGTGATTTGGCATGGTAAACTCGTGTTATGACTGGAGTCAGACGACACTTGGCTATTTAATTATCGGCCTTTAAATTCAGGGGCGCGGCGTTGCAGCATGGCCATGACACCTTCTTGTACATCCTGAGTTTTAAGCAATGGAGCCAGATGTTGCTGTAAATGGGCAAATGCAGTTGCAGCACCCTGTTCAGCTGCTTCTTTGGCAGAAGCTAAGGTTGCCTGAACGGCCAGTGGAGCAGCCTGGGCAATATGTTCCGCCAGTTCAATGGCACGTTGTAATGGCGGTTCAGGGGTGATTTCACTAATCAGGTTCAAATCCAGTGCTGTTGCTGCATCAAAGTGATCGCCGGTCAGTAAATAGCGCATGGCTTTGGACCAGCCCGCAGCCTGTACAAAACGCACGGTTGTACCGCCAAAGGGTAAAATGCCACGCTGTACTTCCATTTGTGCGAACTGGCAATTGTCCTGCGCAATGACGATATCGGCATTCAGCATCAACTCGATGCCTGCGGTATAACAAATCCCTTGTACGGCAACAACCACCGGTTTCTTGCGTGTTCTTGAGCTGGTACCCCAAGGGTTAATTTGCGCATGATCAAAATCAAATACGCCTGTTTCCAGTTTAGGTTGTAATTCGACCAGATCCAGTCCGGCAGTGAAATGATCACCATGGGCAAAAATAACTGCGCAACGCAATTCCGGGTCATCTTCATATTCAGTTAAGGCCAGTGACAGATCATGAATCATATGGCTATCAAAGGCATTTCTTTTGGCAGTACGGTCGAGGCCAATCAGGAACAGAGACCCGCGAATTTCCCGACTGACTTTTCCTTGTTGTGGTGACATGGTTATTTTTTCCAGATGAACTGTTTTTTAGGTTTTAAACGCTTGTTAGAAAACTGTCAAATGAGTGCAGGCAAATTTTTAAATACTTTTGAAATGATTCAATGTGCAGGGGAAAGCACAGTATTGATAGGCGAGTGATGGGACAAAATAGACATAATTTATCTTGCGTTCAGGGCTTTTTTTTTCATAATAGCAACACCTGTTCGCTGGTTGATTATTGCCATGTCACCTTTAGAAATTGTTGCAGTTATTATTAGTCTGATTGGGGTGACACTCACCGTTAAACGCAATATGTGGTGCTGGTGGTTTAACTTTGCAGCTTTTGTACTATATGCCTATCTTTTTTATCAATTCAAGCTCTATGGCGAAACCGTATTGCAGCTCTTTTTCATCGTGGTGAACTTTTATGGATTCTATCATTGGCTGAAAGGCAAGCAGCAAGATCATGAAATTCGGATTGAGCTGAT
This sequence comes from Acinetobacter uliginosus, assembly GCF_044130295.1. Taxonomy (NCBI): domain Bacteria; kingdom Pseudomonadati; phylum Pseudomonadota; class Gammaproteobacteria; order Moraxellales; family Moraxellaceae; genus Acinetobacter; species Acinetobacter uliginosus. Next base: position 1,497 of record NZ_JBIQOC010000140.1, read on the forward strand.
CGCCACAAAAACAGTGATTTTCCAAATGTTACTGGCCGCGATTGGCGGTTTAATTTTCGGTTTAACGCTAAAGCATTTTACCGACGCTGCTGTGCCTATGCTGGATTCACAACTGGCTGCATTTAGTCTGCTGGCCACCTATTGGACCAGCCGTAAACATATTGCCACCTGGGTGTTGTGGGTTTTTGTCGATATTATTTATGTCGGCATGTTTATTTATAAAGACCTATTTTTAACTGCTGCTTTATATGCGGCTTTTGTGGGCTTGGCTACTTTTGGCTGGTGGCAGTGGGAGCAGGTGAAAAAGAAACAGGCTTTGACTCAGTTCAAAGGTGTTTAAACCCTGAGGAGTGATGCATGCTGATTGACTTTACTCAATACCAGTTGCACAGGTTTGATGAACTGGCAGCCCGAATTCAAGCCGAGCCGGAAAAATATCTCAACTTTGATTCTGTTTCTGACTTTTATAAAGCGGCCTGGTTGCAGGATTTTCCTCAAGGTACAACCTGGACTGCCACAGGTCTGGATGATGGTGCCGAACAGTTTGATGCGATCATTGAATATCGTGGGCATTTTCTCAGTATTTGCTGTGCCGAGAAAATAGTCATTCATTGTGGCATACGTGCTGAATAGTTTGGTATAGAGGGTCAATGACAACAGCTTTAAGATTTAATTAAATAAAGAGCTATAAAAATAGGCTAGATCAGTGATGATCGAATGGTTTAGAAAAATTTAAAACAACCACTAGAAAAACAAAGGATTAGAAAATATGGCACATCGTTTTACTGTGAATTCTACAATTCAGGGTGTTTCAATTGATCAGTTCAAGCGACTTGTAGCAAATACAGCCTTACATGAAGCAGTATGCCGACGTATTCCTGGGGAAAAACTGGAAATTATTGAATCGAAAACAAGCGGTGATATTTACACTTTATGCCGTGCCTATAACCTAGATGTCAACATTCCAGACATAGCGAAAAAATTCCTTAAAGATGCATTTCGAGTCAAACGTACCGATGTTACCGATTTAGCCGCATTAACTTCAAATATTACCTTGGGTGCAAATATGCCTTTAGAAGCGAATTGCGAACGTCTGGTGACAGGAGATGAGCAGAAAATTCACATTAGTCTGAATTGGCATGTCAAAGTAAAAGTCCCTTTGATTTCAGCTATGCTGGAAAAACATGCCGAAACAGAAATTCGCAAATTTAGCCAGCTGGAAATCCAGATTGTTGAAGATGAGTTAAAGAAAAGTTTAGTCGCTTAATCCATAAAAAGCTCTTCAACTGAAGTAATGCCAGTCAGTTAAGAAATTGATTGGCATTTTCTTTTTTAAATTCATGACTGTATTTGATATGTGGGAAAGTCATCCGCAACTGTTTGAGGCAGGACTACAAAAAAAATGATTGTTTCTGCGACGAATTTTCTGGTTGATGGTGGTTGACGAGTTTTGCGGATGACAAATGCCTTTGGTCTTACGAAGCAGTGCTTCTCAGGACGAAACCAAAGTAACAAATGAGCTGCAAGAGTTTGATTTAAAACGGTAAGACTCCGCCATGAATTACGAAAAAATTAAAGAGTTTATTTCTAAACTCCTTAACTGATCAGCATTATTTCAACTGAAGGTTTTTTTATAGTTAATCTTTAGCTAAATAACGCTATAACATCACTTTTTCCGTTCTCATGTAGTCTGCCAATCGACTGGTAATAGTCCCGGTCAAAACCTCAGGTATTTTCATTTTATCAATAAAATCAACCTGATTTGTCACTCAATTAAAGCCGGATAAAATAGGGGGCAATAGATAGAACAACACCGATTGTGGTCAATAGACCAGTACTTTCTATAAAATAAGGGAAAATCATCAGAACCAAGCCACAGATCCAGGGCACGACCGCTTTTTGCTTTTTCCCATACAAAAAATAGCCTAAGCCTATAGAACTAAAAAGCACACCGAGCAGGAGTTGGGCAGTTGTCATATTTTTTATTGATAAAGAAATTTGGCAAATAATAATCAGGAAAAATTAAAAGTGGCTTAAAAGTTTGAGCATTTCGAACAGCATAAATCATTCATAAATGTGCAATAGAAAGTTTAAAATTGAATATCACCCAGCACATTTTGGGGTTAATATTTCTATAGAATTTTGAATAGAAAAAGATAGTGATTCTGGCGTTCTCGCTGGGTAAGGAAAAAATAGATGAGCACCATTTTAGCTGTTGCACAACGTGGTGAAAGCATTTTGACGTTAACAGCGGCAGAAGTGGCAAGGACTGAGTTGAATAGTCCTTGGCTAAAAGAACTTGCAGAAGCCATGCATGCCACCATGTTGGCACGCAACGGGGTAGGGATTGCAGCCCCTCAGGTCTATGTGTCAAAACGGGTCATTATTGTGGCCTCACGTCCGAACTCGCGTTATCCCGATGCACCTGAAATGGATGCGCTAGTGATGGTAAATCCTGAAATTCTAGAAAAATCTGAGTTGACGGTTTTGGGTGAAGAGGGCTGTTTAAGTGTACCGGATGAACGTGGGCAAGTCGCTCGTGCTGAAAGCATTAAGCTACGTTATTGCACTTTAGAGGGTACATTGGTAGAAACGACCTTGAGTGGTTTTCCTGCCCGAATTGTGCAACATGAAGTGGATCATTTGGATGGAGTGCTGTTTATCGACAGGATATAAGCATATATTGTTTGTTTTTTGTACTTTTGGTATAATTTTGAGCTAATAAAAAATCTATAAATTATAAAGATACAATAACGAACATGAAATTTTTTAGAAAAATATTCAGGCTGACTTTTCATTTCTGGGGCAGAGTCAAGTTTCATTTATTTGAATCCGATAATTTAATTATTAACTGGTCCAATTTTGACAAGGGCATATTGCTCTGCTTTTTTGGAGCATTTTGCCAAGTCAGCGCGATTAAATGGTATCTGTTTAGTTGCTATTCAGAAGAAAATCGGGTCTGGATTAATCATGACTTTTTTTTCGTCCGTATTAGTACGGTAGTTGCCACCTTAATTGTTTTTATCGGCATGATTGTGCTTAGCTACAGATATAAACACAATGCAAAATTCCGTCAATTTATTGCCTATTTTTCACCGGTGTTTTTTGGTGCGGTGATGATTTATGCAGGCTATACCGTGGGTATGTTTAGTCCTGCAACCATTGCCGGTTTTGTCAATATTGTGCTGATTGGCCTGGTCTATTATTCACGTAAAATGATCTATGGTATCGCCCTTTTTGCTTCTATTTTTACTATTGTTATCAGCTATTTAACTTTTAATGGGGTCATTCGCTATGCACCTGTGTTCAGTGATACCCTGACACATAGCGAGTTTTATCATAATCCATTCTGGATCAAAAGTATGGCTGAGGTCTATCTCCCTATCTTGCTCACTTCAATTTTATTTTTTGAAATTTTGCTCTCGCAGTGGCGCCGTCGTGAAATGAAGATTAAAAAAATGAGTCAGACCGATGCGCTGACCAATGTATTTAATCGTCGTTATATTGGGGAACAGCTCAGTACCTTGGAAAGCAGGAAAAAAGCGACCTATGCCGTGGTGTTGCTGGATTTGGACTATTTTAAAAAAATTAATGATGATTATGGTCATGAAACCGGAGATGCTGTTTTGCAGCGTGTAGCCACCATTTTATGTACCACAACGCGAATACAGGATGTGGTGGGGCGTTTTGGTGGTGAAGAATTTATCCTGATTTTAAAGGATCAGAATTTGCAGCAGGCGATCGAGATTGCAGAACGCTGTCGAAAAATTATTGAACAGGAAGAATTTGAGCTGGAAACAGGGAAAATTTTAAAAACCAGTGCCAGTTTTGGGGTAGCCCTTTCTCAGGCCAATGCCAAAAAAGAACACATCATTCGTATGGCAGACCGGGCTTTATATTTAGCTAAACAAAAGGGACGTAATCAGGTGCGGAATTATTTAGAGTTAAACTTAAAGCCTGCTGTTTAATGTTCTGTTTCTCGGTTGTTTGCGTACTTCGTTTTTTTAAGGGCGATGAGGCATCATTTGAATGTGGTAGAGATAAAGCTGAAATCTTGTTAAAAGAATACCAGCACTCGGTTTGGTCTGAAGAAAGAACTGAATATATTCGATTCTTTTATGGGGAAGGATGATTTTCAAGGCACCGCTCCCTAACCCTCTCCTAAAAGGCATAGGTATCTACACAATTTCCGAGCTTTGCGTTAAATTGAAGAGCATGCTCTTCAATTTCACATCTCTGGTCTGGATCAGCGTCTTGTCAAACGCTATAA
>NZ_JBIQOC010000141.1:0-5733 GCF_044130295.1 Acinetobacter uliginosus
ATTTTTCAAAAAAGATTGAAAACCATTTTAAAGCTTTCGACTTAACCTTTTTTTACATCAATAATGGCTTCATTTAATGTCAGCATACTTTTTGAAACACCACCCTCTATTTTTTCTGGTTTTTGTGATAGCGATTCAATTTAATAATCATACGACCATGAGGTAATAGTATGGCATTCTTACCCTAATACCATGAGCAATAAAATTAAACCTCAACACAAGAGATCTCTTTCATAAGTCCTATCTCTCTTGATTTTACCCTCATCGTCAGAACAAAGGCACTGATAAAAGAAGTTCAATAATGGCTTTTCCACAATCCAACTTTAATAAAAAAATCCTTTAAAAACAAAAAATTAAAATAAAAAGCACATCATTGTTTTCAAATAAAAATTAACTTACAAATAAAAGAGATTTAATTTCTTAAAAACCTATATATATTAAGAATATTGGATAAAAATCATTTAATCCAGATGATAAGGAGCTGAATATGATCCTGCATAAAATAGAACAGATCATTTACGCTTGGTTACCTTTATTCGACTCAACAAGACAAGGAAGACAAAATGCCCTTTCCGAAGTGCAGGCAGAATATGCACAAGGGCAATATTACGAAAAATTAGCGCTTGAACATCATCAGACCTTTGAACGCCTGCATGCCTATCAACACACATCAGAAAACAATCCTGCCATTCAGGATAAACGCAATGCAGTCTGGAACTTTTTAAGTGCGGCACTCAAAGGTCATCGTGATTCTCAGTATAAACTGGGCCTGTGTTATTTGAATGGTGAATTGGGTCTAGATAAAAATTATACCCATGCTCAGGAATGGCTCGAAAAAGCCGCCAAACAAGGTCACCCGGAAGCAATAAAGACTTTAATGTATAGTTATTCGCAAATTGCATTTTAATCAAAAAACCAGCCCGAAGGCTGGTTTTTTTCACATCAAAATCGGGAATTAAGCACCGATTTTACGATATTTTTGACGACGCGTTGCCAGATCATCACCATCGCGCTTACGGCGATATTCTTCAAACTCGGTATAGTTACCGGTGAAGAATTCTGGTGTTTCATTTTCAAATGACAAGATGTGCGTTGCAATACGGTCGAGGAACCAACGGTCATGCGATACCACCATCACAGTACCTGGGAATACCAGAATTGCATCTTCCAGTGCACGTAAGGTTTCGATATCCAAGTCATTCGATGGCTCATCCAGCAGGATCACGTTTGCGCCCATTTGCAGGATTTTCGCCAGTTGTAAACGGTTACGCTCACCACCCGATAAACTGCCTACACGTTTTTGCTGATCTTGACCTTTGAAGTTGAAGCGACCGATATACGCACGTGATGCGATTTCGTAATCACCAATCTTCAAGATATCCAGACCACCCGACACTTCTTCCCAAACGGTTTTGTTATCGTCCAAGGTGTCACGGATCTGACCCACGTAAGCGACTTTAACTGACTCACCCAAGGTTACCGTACCGGTATCGGGTTGCTGTTCACCAGTCATCATACGGAATAGCGTCGTTTTACCCGCACCGTTAGGACCAACAATACCTACAATCGCAGCTGGTGGTACTGTGAAAGACAAATCTTTATACAGTAATTTATCGCCAAACGATTTACTGATCCCTTCAACTTCTACAACCTTGTTACCTAGACGTGGACCAGGTGGAATGTAGATTTCAGAGGTTTCATTACGCTGTTGGAATTCGCGTGAGTTAAGTTCTTCAAAACGCTCCATACGCGCTTTGTTTTTCTTTTGCTGACCTTTAGCATTTGAACGAACCCATTCCAGTTCTTTTTTCAATGCTTTGGCAAAAGATTCTTCCTGCTTGTTCTCTTGCTCTAAACGAGCATTTTTCTGCTCAAGCCAAGAAGAATAGTTACCTTGGTAAGGAATACCATGTCCACGGTCAAGCTCAAGAATCCATTCCGCCACGTTATCTAAGAAGTAACGGTCATGCGTAATCGCAACAATTGTGCCAGGGAAATCTTTCAAGAAACGCTCTAACCAAGATACAGATTCTGCATCCAAATGGTTCGTCGGTTCATCAAGAAGTAACATGTCCGGCTTAGAAAGCAATAAACGGCACAGTGCAACACGACGACGTTCACCACCTGAAAGCAAGGTGACATCTGCATCCCAAGCTGGAAGGTTTAACGCAGCAGCTGCTTGATCCATTTGGTTGGTCAGGTTATGCGCATCCCAAGCGTGAATGATGGCTTCTAACTTTTCTTGCTCTTTTGCAAGTTTGTCGAAGTCAGCATCTTCCGCTGCATATTCAGCAAATACTTCATCCAGACGAGCCAAAGCATCCAATGGTTCACGTAAACCATCTTCAACGTTACCACGAACGTCTTTGTTAGGATCAAGTGGTGGTTCTTGCTCAAGGTAGCCGATTTTAATACCCGGTTGAGCACGGGCTTCACCTGAGAAATCTTTATCTACGCCAGCCATAATACGGAGCAAGGTCGATTTACCTGCACCGTTTAAACCAAGCACACCAATTTTTGCGCCTGGAAAGAATGATAAAGAGATGTCTTTTAAGATTTCGCGCTTAGGCGGAACCATCTTCGACACACGGTTCATCGTGTAAATATATTGGGCCACGTAGGACTCCTCTATAGAAAAAGCAACATTCGCACTCTACCCACAGCAGTATGCGAACAAATATTTGGCGGGCATTATACGATGAAAGTACAAAAAAAATAAGGCATAGCCTTCATCTTCAATAGAATGTTACAACTAATGGCGTGTTGGTTTTTTAAACACAATCGCAGATACTCAGTTTTATTGAATTGTGACTGAATAAAACCCATAGATATAAGAAAATTAGATATTCTTTTCTAGAATACGCACTTTTATTCATATCCACAGGTGATAGACTGATGGCATAACCCACCGAAACAATTAACTCACTTAGATGATGTAAACATGACTTATAAAGATGAAACTTTAGCGATTCACGCAGGGTACAGCCCAGAACCAACCACAAAAGCGGTCGCCGTACCCATTTATCAAACCACTTCTTATGCCTTTGACAATACTCAACATGGGGCTGATCTGTTCGATTTAAAGGTTCAGGGTAATATCTATACCCGGATTATGAACCCGACGACCGCTGTCTTAGAGCAACGTCTAGCTGCACTGGAAGGCGGGATTGGGGCTTTGGCTCTGGCCTCAGGGATGTCAGCGATTACCTATGCCATTCAGACCATTGCCGAAGCTGGTGACAATATTGCGTCGGTTTCAACGCTATATGGCGGTACATACAACCTGTTTGCCCATACTTTGCCTAAACAGGGCATTGAAGTTCGATTCTTTGATTACCAAAACCCTGAAGCCTTGCGTGGTTTAATTGACGAGAAAACCAAACTGGTGTTTGTCGAATCGATCGGCAACCCGCTCGGTAATATCATCGATCTGGAAGCCATCTCTAAAATTGCCCATGAATATGGTGTACCGGTGATTGTCGATAATACCGTTGCCACGCCTGCCCTGCTTAAACCTTTTGAATATGGTGCTGACATTGTCGTGCATTCACTGACCAAATATATTGGTGGTCACGGCAATTCAATCGGCGGTGCCATTGTTGATAGCGGTAAATTCCCTTGGGGCAAATATCCTGAACGTTTCAAAGTATTAAATACACCTGACCCAAGTTATCACGGGGTTAATTATGTCGAAGCCTTAGGTGCGGCTGCCTATATTGCCCGTGCGCGTGTGGTCCCTCTACGCAATACCGGTGCTGCCATTAGCCCCCTCAGTGTATTCCTGATCTTGCAAGGTCTGGAAACACTGAACCTTCGTATGGAGCGTCATACTGAAAATGCACAAAAGGTCGCGGAATATTTACAGCAGCATCCGAAAGTCAAATGGGTCAATTATGCTGGTTTAAAAGATCATCCTCAGCATGCGCTGGCACAAAAATACGTGAAAGGTAAACCTTCAGCAATTCTGTCTTTTGGTGTACAAGATGGCCGTGAAGGTGGAACACGTTTTATTGATGCCCTGCAACTCTTTACCCGTCTGGTCAATATTGGCGATGCCAAAAGCCTGGCCTGCCATCCTGCCACTACCACCCATCGTCAGCTCAACGAAGAAGAACTGAAGTCTGCAGGGGTGAGTATTGATATGGTCCGTTTATCTGTCGGTATTGAACATATTGATGATTTAATTGCAGATTTGGAACAGGCATTGGCACAAGTTTAAAGCTTTTGATTAGAATGCAATTTAGCCTTCTTTCTAAACGAAAGAAGGCTACTTTTATTTGAGTATAATTTTTTGATTATTTCTCTTTGCTTTGGTTTTAATTCGTGGTAAAAATTAAATAACAGTTAAAACAATAATAGAGCAATTACTCTAATTATATTTGTAAATTCAATTACTTATTTGTAGATTTTTTCCCAACATTCGCTATTATAAATGGCTCGAGAATAGCTTAAATTTCCCAAATTTTGAGCGCTAGAATCAACTAAAAAAATAATCTAAATTTTTATTCTATTGAAACCAGGAAAATATTGTGAATTCTAAACTAGAGAAACTTTTTCAGAATCGAGTCAACGGCAAAGTTGTTTTAATTACTGGTGCATCTAGTGGTATTGGTTTAACCGCTGCACATAAACTCGCCGATGCCGGTGCACATGTTCTGTTGGTGGCTCGTACCAAAGAAACATTAGATCAAGTCAAACAAGAAATAGAAGCCAAGGGCGGCAAAGCATCTGTTTTCCCATGTGATTTAAATAACATGGAATCTATTGATGAGGTATCAAAAGAGATTTTAGCCTCCGTAGACCATATTGATATCCTGATCAACAATGCAGGACGCTCAATTCGTCGTGCAGTTCATGAATCGACCGACCGATTCCATGATTTTGAACGCACCATGCAGCTGAATTACTTTGGTGCAGTACGTTTAGTGATGAATATTCTGCCACAAATGATGATTCGCCGGGATGGCCATATCATCAATATCAGCTCGATTGGTGTCTTGGCCAATGCGACACGTTTTTCCGCTTATGTGGCTTCTAAAGCTGCACTGGATGCATTCAGCCGCTGTCTGTCTGCCGAAGTCCATTCGCATAAAATTGCCATTACTTCAGTTTATATGCCATTGGTTCGTACCCCAATGATTGCACCAACCAAAATTTATAAATACGTACCCACCCTGTCTCCGGAACAGGCAGCCGATTTAATTGCCTATGCGATCGTGAAACGCCCGAAAAAAGTTGCGACCCACTTAGGCCGTTTGGCTTCAATTACCTATTCTATTGCTCCAGACATTAACAATAAATTGATGTCAATTGGTTACAACCTGTTCCCGAGCTCTTCTGCTTCGGTAGGTCAACCACAAAAACTGAATTGGGTTCAAAAAGCGTATGCACGTTTGTTCCCGGGTGAGCATTGGTAAAATTGTGCAATAAAAAAGCCAGTCAATAGACTGGCTTTTTTATGTTATAAACACCCATCATTTTTGTTTTTAGATTTTTATGCGGATTGCTGCTCTCATTTTCCAATATGCCTGTTTTGCCTTTGCTCTTTTTCTTTGCTATCAAGTCGGTACTTCTCTATACCTGCAAGATTATAAATTGATGGATATCGTCAGCGATATCGGTACTATTTTAACCTGAGTTCGATGAAATCCACTTAACCTTTTAGCATATTTTGGAAAGTTGGCTTATTGGGGTTCAAACAATAAGCCACTACAGCAGCCATGATATTCACCA
>NZ_JBIQOC010000142.1:0-5676 GCF_044130295.1 Acinetobacter uliginosus
ATAAACAGAGTCAATCCGCTCATCTTGTGGAATCTGATTAAGTAAATCACCAAGCACCTGTGAATCACTGACATTATTGGTTGTAAGCTGAACTGCTCGTATTTGCAGGGTTTTGGCATCTATACCAATATGTAGTTTACGCCATTGGCGACGATATTCAGGTCCATGTTTCTTGCGTTTCCATTCGCCCTCACCTAGAAACTTCATGCCTGTAGAGTCCATGAGTAGATGCAGCCCATCGCTACTTTTTTGGTAGCTGATTACAATATCAATATGCTTTTGTCTTCTACAAAGCGTGGTGTAATCTGGAGCTATCCAATTTAATCCGCAAAGTTTAATCAGACTTTGCACAAAGCCAGTAACCATACGTAAAGACAGACGAAATAAGGATTTAATCATTAAGCAGCATTGGATGGCTGCGTCGGAGTAGGTTTGATTTCGCCCTTGTTTGCCTTTTGATGGCGCATACCATTGCGTAGCAGGATCAAACCAAATGGCAATATTTCCGCGACTCATGAGTGCTCGGTTATATGCGGGCCAATTGGTTGTGCGGTAGATTTTCTGTGTAGGCTTCTTCATTTGAAAATTATATCGCTGAAAAAGCCGTTACAGATAGGTTTGTGCAACAAAGCCCTGAAAATCCTGAAGGCGTAAATGGCGATATGACATTGATGGGCGCAAATGGTTTAACTCCAGCGTATTTCATTGCATCAGAAGGGACAGTTTCAAGTTTAAACATTGCCTATACTTTGCCAGTGCAAAATACGGGGAAATTAAAAGCCATTCGTTTTTATAATGACTACAGTTACTTAGACAAAGAGCGCAGTGACTGGGCTGCATCGCAAATGAATACCACAGGTGCAATGTTTATAGCGTCACCATTTATGGTTTGGGCCGATTACACTTGGGGGAAAAATGCCAATATTATTGGTGGTGGAACCAATGGGACAGGCTTTAGCTCAGCCACGTCTGAAAACAGCGAAAAGTGTATGTACCGTGTTAATTTAAATATTGGTTTTAGTTTTTAACTTCTTAGATTAGCGTGGCTTTGTTGCAAAAGACTGTAAAGGCCGATTTAATTTAGTCCTACCAAATTTAAGTAGCAATTAGGGTGTTAGGTCGGCCTAATTCAATAAATTTATTTAATACTGCCACACGTGCATGAACCTCATTTACTTGGCTTTGAAAGTTCTTAGCACTGAGCTTATCGCCGAGTAATTTGATGCAGTGCATCTTAGTTTCCACCAAACTCCTTAGATAATAACCCGACCATTTTTTCCATATGGTACTGCCTAAATTTTTAATCGTTTGAAGTAACTCATTTCGTTTTATTGAGCTGACCTTACAATCGTTCCATGGCATGGCATTTTTTCTGGGTGGAATCACCGCATGCGCTTGCTGATCCGAAGTGATTTGACTGCATTTTTTTGTCTCTAAACATTATCGGTATATACGGAAACTCTTCGTTTATCTAATGGGATTTGATCTAGTAAATCACCAAGTGCTTGTTAATCACTGACATTATTTGACGTAAGCTGAAAAGCACGTATTTGCAGTCTTTCAGCATCTATAGCAATGTGAAGTTTACGCCATTGACGACGATAATCAGGCTGATGTTTCTTACGCTTCCATTCACCTTCACCTAAAATTTCATGCCAGTTTGGTCTACGAGTGGATGTAGTCCATCATTATTTTTTTGATAGTTAATCGATATGCTTTTGTCTTCTACACAGTGTCGAATAGTCTGGTACAGTCCAATCTTAGCCACTCAGCTTAATTAGACTTTGAACAAAGCCTGTGACGATGCGTAAAAAGAGTCGAAATAGCGATTTGATCATTAAACAGCATTGGATAGCTGCATCAGAATAGGTTTGATTTCGTCCGTGTTTTCCTTGTGGGTGAGCATACCATTGAGTCGTAGGATCAAACCAAATCGAGATATTTCCTCAATTTATTAATGCTGGGTTGTAAGCGGACCAAATCGTTGTACGATAGGGTTTAGGTGCGGGCTTCTTCATTTAGAAATTATATTGCGGAATAAGCCTTCAAGCATAGGTTTATGCAATAAAGTCATTTTAATAAGGAAAACTTGAATTACTAGGAAGGAAAATGGAAATTGCCTTAATAAATGATTGATTCATACTGAGATTGTACCAAACAGAGGACAACTCAAATGAAACATACACGCATTAGAACTTTTAATACAAAAGCGACTTATCCAGAACAAAATTTAGATAATGATTTATGCCAGGCGGTTGTCGCACGTGGCAGTACAGTATTCCTACGCGGGCAAATTGGTCAAAATCTGGATACCTCTGAAAGTGTATGTATCGGCGATGCAGCAGGCCAAGCAGAACAGGCCATGTACAACATTAAGATGCTACTGGAAGAAGCAGGCGGTGAATTAGAAGACATCTGTAAAATTACCATCTACATCATTGACCCACGTTACCGTGAAGAAGTTTACCGTGTAGTGGGTAAATGGCTGAAAGGTGTTTTCCCAGTTTCAACAGGTATTGTGGTTTCTGCACTAGCTCGACCTGAATGGTTGGTCGAAATTGATGCAACAGCAGTCATTCCTGAATAATTTTATAAAAGGATAACTGCCTATGACATTTTCTATTATTGCCCGTTGTCATAAAACGGGGCAATTTGGAGGAGCAATCAGCTCCTCCTCTCCAGCTGTTGCAGCACGGTGCATTCAAGCCAAAGCGGGGGTAGGTGTTGCTACATCTCAGAACATTACCGATCCATACTTGGCAAACATTTTGCTAGATATGACCAAATATGATCTGGCACCAGAAGAATCCATCGCGGAATTGGTCAAAAATACCGACTTTATTGAGTATAGACAGTTAACGGTCATCAATTCTGACGAGAAACCTGCTGCATTTAGTGGCAAGCATACCTTGGGTGTTCATTCACAGTGCGTAGGTGAGCATGCGGTTGGTGCAGGAAATCTTCTTGCAAATGAATACGTTCCGAAAGCAATGGTTGATGCATTTCAGCAAGCGGATGGAAGCCTGGCAGAACGACTATTGTTTGCTTTGCAAGCAGGTTTAGAAGCTGGTGGCGAAGCTGGACCAGTTTATTCTGCAGGTGTTCTCGTAGTGGATAAACTGGAATGGCCTGTGATTAATTTACGTGTTGATTGGTCGGATACTCCAATTGAAGACCTTTATCAGCTTTGGAAAGTTTATGAACCTCAGGTAGAGGATTATGTTGTCCGGGCTTTAAATCCATCCAGCTCCCCAAGCTATGGTGTACCGGGTAATGAATAATCTTCAGCTGGGTGTTTAATCAGGATGAAATAGTGCTCAACAGAATATCATTACGCCAAATGCAATACTTTGTTGCTACAGCTGAAAGCGGTAGCATCATTATTGCTTCGGAGAAAATACACGTTTCTTCGCCGTCTATTTCAGCAGCAATTGCTCATATTGAATCTGAGTTACAAGTCCAATTATTTATTCGTCAGCATGCCAAAGGGTTGATCTTGACTAGTATTGGTGACAAGGTCATGCAGGAATGCAAATTTATTTTAAGTCAGGCCAGCAGCCTGTATTCCCTGGCGGCTGATTTTTCAGGCTCCATTCGTGGACCTTTAAAACTTGGTTGCTTTACTGCATTTTCACCGATGATTTATGCGGAAATTATTCACGGTTTTACCAACCTGTATAAAAACGTCAATCTGGATCTGTGTGAGGAAGACCAACAAGTTCTGCTGAATAGTCTGGTGCGTAATGAACTGGATGTAGTACTGACTTATGATCTTAATATTGATCAGGATTTAATAAATTTCGAATCTTTGGCGGTTTTACCGCCGCATGTGTTGGTCAGTGAAGCCCATCCTCTGGCAAAGAATGTAGCAGTAACTTTGGAAGAATTGGCGGAGCATCCTATGGTGTTGCTCGATATGCCATACAGCAATGATTATTTTATTTCTTTATTCCGTAATCATAAATTAAGTCCACAGGTGGCGCATTCTTCACGTCATGTCGATGTCGTGCGTTCAATGGTGGCAAATAATTTGGGCTATACCATTTTAAATGTGCGCCCAAAAAACAATTATTCACTCGATGGTAAACGTCTGGTGCGTATCCGCATTGCAGGGGAACATCGTCCTATGAAAATTGGCTTGGCGACTGCCAAAAATGCCAATTTAAATACAGTTTCCCAAGCCTTCATCAGCCGTTGTCGTGCCTTTTTATCTAATCAATATATTCCAGGAATGGGCGATGCATATTTCTTTGACCCGCATGTCAAAATGAAACGCGTTGCCGCAGAGGTTTAATCAATGAATGATCTCAGCAGTGTAGGGCTTTTATATAAACTGATCGCATTTGATACCACATCGTATAAAAGTAATTTAGATTTGATTTTGTACATCAAGGCATTGTTTGAACAATATCAAATTCAGGTCGATTTAAACTTTAATGCCGAACAAAGTAAAGCCAATTTACTTGCCACTGTTGGACCGATCGATCAGGCAGGAATTCTGCTTTCAGGACATTCAGATGTGGTTCCTGTGGAGGGCCAGCAATGGGATGCGCCTGCATTTGAAGCGGTGCAAAAAGGGGGCAATATTTATGGTCGTGGTACGGCAGATATGAAAGGCTTTTTGGCCTGTGCTGTCATGACCATGCTCAAAGCTTCGACACTCGAACTGAAACGTCCGCTACATTTATGTATTTCTTATGATGAAGAAATTGGTTGTATCGGGGTTCGCGGTATTTTAGATCAGCTGGCATCGACCATTGTATCTCCGATCATGTGTGTGGTTGGGGAGCCGACCATGATGCAGCTGGCTTTGGCACATAAAGGGAAAACTGTTTTTCGGGCAAAATGCTGCGGTGAAGAAGGGCACTCGGCTTTGGCGCCGAAATTTGTCAATGCGATTCATGTGGCAAGCAAGTTGGTTGAATCCTTGCAACACGTGCAAAACGTTTTAAGAATGCAGGGTCATCAAGATCCAGGTTATGATATTCCCTATAGCACGGTGCATGTAGGAAAAATTGCCGGTGGTACAGCGCTCAATATTGTTCCGAATATGTGCGTGGTAGATTATGAAATCCGCCATTTGGCACAGGACAATAGTCAGGCGATTCAAAACCAGATTATTGCAGGCATTGAACAAGAGTTTAATCAACATATCGATATAGAGGAAGTGAACCAATATCCGGGTTTAAAAACGTCTTCTACCATTGAAGCGGTGCAATTTATTCAAGAATTGCTACCGGACGATACGACTATAGGCAATATTTCATTCGGTACCGAAGGTGGATTATTTCAAGGGGTGTTGAATTGTCCGGTGGTGGTGTGTGGCCCGGGAGATATTGCGGTTGCGCATAAACCGAATGAATATGTGGCTATTGAGCAGTTAAATCAATGTGATATTTTCCTGGATAAATTATTAATGAGTATTAAATGCTAAATTATAAGTTTTTATATGATTAATCATTGAAATTAATATTGATTCGTGTATAAGTATTAATGCATTTGTATTTTAATTAATGTGCATGTATTTTTTTAAAAGGCTGATTTATTAGATCGGCCTTTTTTATTGCTTAATAGACCTCTTGCGAAAGTAAAAACTGCCTCAATATAGATTTCATGAAATATCAGAAATTAAATCGTTTTTCAGATTCTGAATTCCAGCGCTTGGTTGGTGTACCT
>NZ_JBIQOC010000143.1:0-5653 GCF_044130295.1 Acinetobacter uliginosus
AAGGCTCTGGAAAAACTGTGAAAAGCACCTAAATACGAGCCTTCAGTTCATTAATTTAGCCTTTTTAAGGCTACTTTTGCATAGAAAATATTCTGGATAGGTTCTGAGGGGGGTACACAACCTAGGCGACCGCACTGAACAGCAATTGATGAAAACTGAAAAATAGCTTTCTTTGGTTCAGTGCCACCTTGTGCTTCATATTGAAGGTGACATGACGGTAATAAAATAATTTTCAAAAATGTCTTTAGAATAAAATTTGGGTAACAACGCACATGAATATGAAGAAACTCACGCTGGTCGGTACAGTAGTGATTCTGGGGCTGGTGGCCTATCTGGTCTGGAAAAACATGAACCAGCCGGATACACAGGCTTTAGTCAGTGGTAATGGACGGATTGAGGCGACTGAAATCAATATCTCCAGTAAGTTATCTGGCCAGTTGGAAGAAATTTTGGTGCAGGAAGGAGATTTTGTCGAACCAGGCCAGGTTTTGGCACGGATTAAAGTCTCTGCACTAGAAGCACAGCTGCGTGAAGTTCAGGCCCAGCAGCGTCAGGCACAGGATGGCATTGCGACCGCAGAAGCCCAGGTGGCGATGCGTATCAGTGAAAAAGCGGCAGCTGCAGCCATGGTCGAGCAGCGTGAAACCGAACTGGTCGCTGCTAAAAATCGTCTGGCACGAACCGAAATTTTGGCCAAAGACGGGGCAGTCTCTAAACAGCAGCTGGATGATGAGCGTGCTGATGTCAAAAGTGTTGCAGCCGTGCTGAGTGCGGCAAGAGCACAAGTGGACAGTGCACAAAGTGCGATTGTGGCCGCGCGCAGCCAGGTGTCGAGTGCACACTCGCAAGTCGATGCCATTAAGGCCACAATCGAGCGGATCAATTTCGATATTGAAGATGCCCAGCTCAAGGCACCGTTGAAAGCGCGTGTCCAGTTTCTTGTGGCACAGCCGGGTGAAATGATTTCGGCAGGTGGACGAGTCATGAACCTGATTGATCTGTCTGATGTGTATATGACTTTCTTCCTACCGGAAACCGTGGCTGGACGTATCGCGATAGGTACTGAAGTCCGTATCGTACTGGATGCGGCCAAAAATGTGGTGATTCCTGCCAAGGTATCGTTTGTCGCGGATACTGCGCAATTCACGCCGAAGACGGTGGAAACTGAAAGTGAACGTCAGAAACTGATGTTCCGTATTAAGGCAAAAATTGATCCAGTGTTGTTGCAGAAATACATCCAGCAAGTCAAAACTGGTCTTCCGGGTGTAGCCTATATCAAAATTGACGAGAATGCGCCTTGGCCTGCATTCCTAAGCAATCTGGTTAAATCATGACAGAAGTATCTGCACAGGGTGCCATTGTTGCCGACATTCAGCAGGTCAGTCTCAAATACGGCAAAACCCAAGCCTTAAAGGAGATTTCCCTGGCATTGCCTGCTGGTTGCATGATTGGTTTGATCGGCCCGGATGGCGTGGGAAAATCCAGCCTGCTGGCATTACTGGCCGGTGCCAAGGTGGTCCAGCAAGGCCGCTTGATGGTGCTTGGTGGAGATATTGCCGACCGAAAGCACCGCAGAAAAGTCTGTCCGCATATTGCCTATATGCCGCAGGGCTTGGGCAAGAACTTGTCCAAAACCCTTTCGGTTGAAGAAAATTTGCAGTTTGTTGCCCGTTTGTTTGGGCATGATGCAGCTGAAAGCCGAAAACGTATTGATGCACTGACCAAAAGTACGGGGCTGTATGAATTTCTCGATCGTCCGGCCGGGAAACTGTCAGGCGGGATGAAACAGAAACTTGGCCTGTGCTGTTCCCTGATTCATGATCCCGACTTTCTGATCCTAGATGAGCCCACCACCGGGGTTGACCCCTTGGCGCGTGCACAATTTTGGGAATTGATTAACCGTATCCGTAGCGTCCGCCCACAGATGAGTGTGATTGTGGCGACTGCCTATATGGATGAAGCACAGGGTTTTGACTGGCTGGCGATGATGGATGAAGGTCGCATCCTGCAAACTGGTAGTCCCGAGGAACTGTTGGCACAGACCGACAGACGCAGTCTGGAAGAAGCCTACATCAAGCTTTTGCCCGTGGAAAAGAAACAGGGTTATGAGCCGGTGGTGATTCCGCCTTTAGCGGATGATGGTTCGGATGGCTATGCGCTGGAAGCCAAAGACCTGACAGTCAAATTTGGTGACTTTACCGCAGTGGATCATGTCAATTTTCAAATCCGGCGTGGGGAAATATTTGGATTCTTAGGCTCGAATGGTTGTGGTAAATCGACCACGATGAAGGTCTTGACTGGATTGCTGGAGGCTTCGGAAGGGCAGGCCTGGTTGTTCGGGCAACCGGTGGAAGGGAGTGATATTGCTACCCGTCGGCGTGTTGGGTATATGTCGCAATCCTTTTCACTTTACAGTGAACTGACGATTATCCAGAACCTGGTACTGCATGCCAAACTGTTTCATGTGCCGGCAGAACAGATTGATGCGCGTGTTGAGCAGATGCTACAGCGTTTCGATTTGATGGAACTGAAAGACAAATTGCCTGACGATTTGCCGCTCGGGATCAGGCAGCGTCTGTCACTGGCGGTAGCACTGGTGCATAATCCGGAAATCTTGATTTTGGATGAACCAACCTCCGGTGTAGACCCGATTGCCCGGGATAAATTCTGGCATGATCTGATCACCCTGTCGCGCAAAGATGGGGTTACCATCTTTATTTCTACCCACTTTATGAATGAAGCCGAGCGCTGTGACCGTATGTCGCTGATGCATGCCGGTCGGGTGCTGGACAGTGCTGCACCGGCACAACTGATGCAGAATCGGCAGGCTGCGTCTTTGGAAGAGGCATTTATTGGCTATCTGCTGGATGCCGGTGCAGGCAGCCAGCCCCCTGCTGAAGAAGAGGTGGGGAGTAGTTCAGCTGATCTTCAGCCAGCCGGGACACAGCAGAGAAAATCTAGCCGATTTAGCCTGCAACGTTTGCTCAGCTATGCCTGGCGGGAATCACTGGAACTGGCCCGTGATCCGATTCGCGCCACCATGGCTTTGGTCGGATCCATTATCTTACTGTTCGTGATGGGCTATGGCATCACCATGGATGTGGATGATCTGACTTTTGCGGTGCTGGATCGGGATCAGACCGGGCTAAGCCAGAATTACAGCATGAGTATTGCCGGTTCGCGTTATTTTGTTGAAAAGCCGCCTTTGCAAAGTTATGACGACCTGGATCAGCGTATGCGCAGCGGTGATATTGCTTTAGCCATCGAGATTCCGCCCGGTTTTGCTCGGGATGTGGCCCGGGGCGAAGAGGTCAAGATTGGCGCCTGGATAGATGGTGCCATGCCACAGCGTGCCGAAACGGTCCAGGGTTATGTACAGGGCATTCATGCACACTGGTTGATGCAGCAGGCACTGGAGCACAGCGGGTATAAGATGTCGAGTACAGTCAATGTCGAAACCCGATTCCGCTATAACCCGGATATCAAGAGCTTGCCGGCGATGGCACCTGCTCTATTTCCGCTGCTCATCCTGCTGATTCCGGCCATGTTGACAGCGCTGTCTGTGGTGCGGGAAAAAGAACTGGGGTCGATTGTCAATTTGTATGTCACCCCGGTGACCCGCAGTGAGTTCCTGATCGGCAAGCAGATTCCCTACGTGGTGCTGGCCATGCTGAACTATTTCCTGATGTGTCTGATTATTGTGCTGATGTTTGATGTACCGATCAAAGGCAGTTTTTTGACCCTGACCTTGGCTTCATTCTTGTTTATTATTTTTTCTACTGGTACGGGTTTATTGGCCTCCGCCCTGACCAAAAGTCAGATTGCCTCGATGTTTCTGGTGATGCTTGGCACGTTGATTCCGGTGATGCAGTTTGCCGGTATTATTAATCCGGTTTCCTCGCTAGAAGGATTTGGCCGCTGGTTTGGCGGGATTTATCCTGCTACACATATGGTGAATATTAGCCGTGGCGTGTTTAACAAAGCTTTAGGTTTTCAGGACTTGCATCAGTCTCTTTGGGTAATCTTGCTGTCAGTGCCTGTCATTATGTGTGCGGCAATCCTGGCGCTAAAAAAACAGGAGTCCTAGGATGTTCCGTCAGAAAATACAGAATATCTACCAGCTCGGTTGCAAGGAATTGTGGAGTCTATGGCGTGACCCAGTCATGCTGATCCTGATCATCTACACCTTTACTGTGGCAATTTATACGGCAGCCACCGCCATGACCGATAGCCTGAACATGGCTCCGATTGCAATTGTAGATGAAGATCATTCAACCTTGTCTGAGCGAATTACCTCGGCATTTTATCCACCGTATTTTATTCCACAAAGCACTGAACTGAATTATATGGATGCTGGAATGGATGCTGGGGAATTTACCTTTGCTCTAAATATTCCGGTGAATTTTCAGGAAGATGTGCTTGCAGGAAAAGAAGCGGCGATTCAGGTGAATGTCGACGCCACGCGCATGTCTCAGGCGATGACCGGGGCTGGCTATATTCAGCAGATTATTCAGTCCGAAGTCAGTGAATATGTGTTGCATAGCCGGGAAGTGAGCAGCATGCCGGTTGAACTGGAGATGCGTGCCCGCTTTAACCCGTTGCTGGACCAAAAATGGTTTGGCAGTGTCATGGAAATCATCAATAACGTGGCGATGCTGTCCATCATTCTGACCGGAGCAGCTTTAATTCGCGAGCGTGAGCACGGCACGGTAGAACATCTGATGGTGATGCCGGTCACGGTGTTTGAAATTATGATGTCCAAGGTCTGGTCTATGAGTCTGGTGGTATTGATTGCGGCTTTTACCGGGCTGAAACTGGTGGTACAGTTTGCCTTACAGGTTCCGATTGAAGGGAACCTGTTGCTCTTCTTCTTTGGGGCATTATTGACCCTGTTTGCCACCACCTCGATGGGCATTTATCTTGCCACCATGTCGAAATCGATGCCGCAGTTTGGTTTATTGATGATGCTGATTCTGATCCCGATGGAAATGCTCTCAGGCGGGATGACACCGCGGGAAAGCATGCCAGAGGTATTGCAGTATCTGATGCTGATCGCCCCAACCACGCATTTTGTTGAACTGGCCCAGGCCATTTTGTATCGAAATGCCGGGCTAAATATCGTTTGGCCGTCATTTCTATGGCTGGTTGGAATTGCCGTGCTGTTTTTCTATGTGGCCTGGAAACGTTTTAAGGATACGATTCATACCATGACCTGAGTATAACCAGGGACGGGTAAATATTAGTATTTTTAAATATCGTTAAGTTTCCAGTAAATACTGTTTTGTTTTTATCCCATGAGTTGTCCACAGAAATTGGGGATAATTTTTGCCCTGGAAAGACCGGGAACATTGAAAAAATCCCTAATTTGATTAAAAAATAACCGTTTTATTGACAGGAAGTGTCAAAAATGCTCATAAAAAAACCGACTTGTTTCTAAGTCGGTTGAACGAGGTCGTTCTAGAGGGTATGACTCAATTTAAGCTAATGATCTTAACGTAATCTTAAAACCATTATTCACCAATTAAAATGTCCTGTTTTTAACTGCAAGAGCTCTGTACACGACAAATTTCATAGGATCCTTGTCCTATCAGGCTTTTTCTTTCTTAAAATTGCTAGCACTTTCTTAAATTCTTCTTTTTTTCCAAAACCAATC
>NZ_JBIQOC010000144.1:0-5472 GCF_044130295.1 Acinetobacter uliginosus
TCTCGACTAATGTCGCTGGGATATGGTTTTCTCATTGAATAATTTTAACAAATTCTTTTTTTAAGTGCTAAAAAAGAATGAAATTAATACTGGATAGGCTCTCAGGATAAATCAAACAGGATCCATATGAGTAATGACATCAATCACCTGATGCTTCTTCATCACCAGATTTCTCGCATTCACTGAAATATCATGTCCTTGACGAACACTCAGATTTCCATCTACCTCAATATGTGCATCTACGATAATCATATCTCCCATTTTACGGGTCCGAATATTATGCACGCCTTGAATACCTTCAGTGGAAAGGAAAGTCTGTTCTATGGCCTGAATTTCATGTTCATCTGCCGCCCGGTCCATCAAATCACTTAATGCTTGCCAGCCAAATTCCCACCCCATTTTAATAATCATCAAACCGACCACAAGGGCAGCAATCGGGTCAAGAATAGGATAACCGAACAAGTTTCCTGCAATCCCGACCAGCACCACCAAAGATGAAGCGGCATCAGAACGGGCATGCCATGCATTCGCTACCAACATACTTGATTTGACTTTTTTGGCAACTTTCAGCATGTAACGAAACAATAATTCTTTGCCTACCAGGGCCAGCATGGCGATATACAAGGCCACTGACTGTACTTTCGGAATCTGTTCCGGATTGAGAATTTTATTGGTTGCCATGACCAGCATTCCAATGCCGACTCCCAACAAAAGCAAGCCTAGAATAAAAGAGGCTGCGTTTTCAAAGCGGTAATGACCAAAAGGATGATCGTCATCTGCCTCTTTTTTACTGTGATGGTTGGCAAACAGTACAATAAAATCAGCCACCAAATCACTGAGGGTATGAATACCGTCTGCAATCAGGCCTTGGGACTTGGCAAAAATCCCGACCACAATCTGAAAGATCGATAAAACCAGGTTAACCCCTACACTCACCCAAGTGGTTTTACTCGCTGCCTGAGCACGCTGTTCTGGACTAATTAAATCATCTTCATGGGTGTCATCGTCAAAATGCTGTACAGACATCGCTGCTCCAGTCGCTCAGTTCACTTGATTATTATCGATTATATATCAGTATGATGGGGTATGAGCTTTATCAAGCACGCATTTTTCTTCAACAAGGCATGCCAAGGTATTTGCAAGTAGAAAAGAGAGAAATAACCCCATTGTCCCAAACTACCTGAGTTCAACTTAATTTGAATGATGATTGAGTATGTTTTAAATGTCGATATTTTCAATATTCAAATAAAAAGGAATGTAATACGCTGAAAAAGACCGAGGTGATGAGTGCTATTGTTGTAATGATCTCTCCATTATAGGTTGTATTCTGCCAGATACAATTTGCAGCGTATCTTTGCTTTTCAGGACCATATACTGTTGCAATGCAAACGCATGAATAAGCTGTTGATACGTTAACAGACCATTGTTTCAGTCCTGATGATTATAACCGAGAATATTTTTTAGCCAACCTGTTTAAATTAAAACCTGATATCGATAATACTTTTAGATAATAATATGTGAAGGTTATCGCATTTTTGTTATAGTATTTAAATAAGGGTAATCATTCACATTTAGATCCAGTTTTACAAAATTTCGTTGAGAATCTATCCAAAATGCGCAATACAACTCTAGGGTGGCAAACTATATGAGTCAAACAGCGAGTTATTTAGATACTCAATCTATTTTTAATTTAATTGGGCAGCATGCTGAGTTAAGCCTCATATTTCAGATGGTCAGTGAATGGCTAGAAGCCCGGATACCAGATTCAATGGTCTCCATTATGTTGTACTCTGAAACAGAACAAACTTTAAATTTAATTAGTGGTAGCCAGCATTTTTCCAACCGATATATAGAAACGGTCTCTAATCTAAAAATAGGTCCACATGTGGGAGCATGTGGTGCGGCAGCTTTTCACCGCAAACTGGTGATTTGTGAAAATTTAGCGATTGACCCCAACTGGGAAGCTTTCCATAGCCTGATTCAAGAAGAGAATCTCAACGCGTGTTGGTCAATGCCGATTATTAATGCGCAGGGAACCCTCTATGGAACCTTTGCAACCTATTACCGTTCTCCCAAGTGTCCAAGCTCTACTCATATTAAACTGATTACTCATGCCGCGTCTTTAGTTGCCTTGAGTATGGACCTGCATGCAGAACGGCAACAGAGACTGGCGCTAAATGACAAATATCGGTCTTTCTTCACTTACCATCCCGATGCCATTTTTGAACATAATCCTGCAGGCATTATTCTGGATGTTAATCTTGCTTCTAAAGACCTCACCAAATTAAATCCGGAACAGACACGGGGCTTACATTTCTCAAAATTTATCTGTCCTAACTTTCAAGCTATAGTTCAAACTGCATTTGAACAGGCCTTGCAAGGCAACAGCCAACACCTGGAAATTCAGGCAAAGAATGCCTTGGGGGAATGTTACTGGCTAGACCTCACTTATTTACCTCTTCAACAAGCTCAGCAGGTGGTCGGTGTATTTGGGATCGCCCGTAATATTACCGAGCGGCATGAAACCGAAGAAATGTTACGTTTACTGAAACGTAGTGTCGATGCGAATCCTCATGGCATCGTGCTGACCAATGCTTCTGCACAGCATGCTATTGAATATGTTAATCCTGCTTTTGAAAGCCTGACCGGTTATAAAAAAGAAGAGGTGCTAGGTCAGAACTGTCGTTTTCTGCAAGGTCCTGATACCGACCCGAAGACAATTGATAAAATACGCAACGCACTTCAAGAACAGCAAGAAATCCAGATCACCCTAAAAAACTATCGTAAAGATGGCAGCTGGTTCTGGAATCAGCTGGTATTGGGGCCGGTTTTTGATGACAAAAATTTTTGCACCCATTTTATTGGAATTCAGCAAGATATTACCCAACAGCGGGCAAATAGCGAATATATCGCCCGTCAGCAGACCCACGATAGTCTAACCGGATTAATTAATCATCATACCTTTGAAGAAATACTGGATACGACCTTCCATTTGCACCATGACAATCACCGATCACTCATTGTCATGTATGTGGATCTAGATGGCTTCCAGCCTTTAAATCAAGGTTTGGGCCACTTCATTGGTGATCAACTTTTGATAGCTGTAGCCAATCGTCTGCGTCAGGTTATCCCAGAAGAGCATATCATTTCGCATTTTTCAGCAGATGAATTTGGCATACTGCTAAATAAATGTGATGATTTAAAACAGGTCGCTGTGCTTGCAGAGCAAGTCTTAAAAAGTCTATCCGCTCCATTTAATATTCATGGTCATAAAATCCATATTAGTGCAAGTATTGGCATTGCAGATGATGATCCTCAAATAGAAAAATCTAACGAATTGCTGCATCATGCCATAGATGCGATGAGTGAAGCGAAAAAAGAAGGGGGCAATACCTGGCATTGGTATGCTTTTAACTCTACGCGCATTCCGAAAATCGACTATGTGCTGATGCGCCATGAGTTAATGGTTGCCGTAGAAGAAAAACAATTCAGGTTAGTCTATCAACCGGTTATTGATGCTGACTCAGGACAATTAAAAAGTGTAGAAGCCTTGATTCGTTGGCAGCATCCGCAAAGAGGTTCCATCTCTCCAGCAGAGTTTATTCCATTTGCTGAAACAACCGGTCAAATTGTAGTGATTGGCCAATGGGTATTACAGCAAGCCTGCCAGGATATCGTCGATTGGAACAAGAAAAATGGCACTAATCTGAGTGTAGCTGTCAATCTTTCCCCGCTACAGTTTAAGCGCACCGGCTTTTTACATGACTTACAAGAAACCCTGGCAGATACCCAGTTGCAGCCCGAGTTGTTAAAAATTGAAGTTACCGAAACCATGTTAATCGCAGGTGCTGACCGTTCGTTAGAAATTTTAAAGGCTGTTCGTGACTTGGGCATCAAAGTCTCTGTCGATGACTTTGGCACAGGATACTCCAGCCTGAGTTATTTACGTACTTTACCTGTGGATGAGATAAAACTCGATCGCAGTTTTATTGAACATTTACCTCAAAATGAGAAAGATGGCGCGATTGTCGCTGCAATTATTGTCATGGCTCATCAACTTGGATTACAAGTGGTTGCTGAAGGCATAGAAACTCAAGCTCAGGCACAGTTTTTAAAAAACTATGATTGTGACCATTTTCAAGGTTACCATTTTGCTCACCCCGCTTCGCTTAGCGAGCTCAAGCTTAATTATAAACGGGTAGAATTGGTATAAAACTCAATACGCTCTCTCCGCCTAATAACAGATACAGTTGCGTCCGTTATTTTTAGCCTGATAAAGTTTATTATCAGCCATTTTAAAAACCTCGGTCACATCATCTGAGCTTTTAGGCCAAAAGGCAATTCCAACAGATATGGTAATAGGTTCGATAAAATTGAAGTTACTAGATTCGATTGTTTTTCTTAAACGTTCCGCAGCATTATAAGCAACCTTCGTATCTGAAGTCGTCATTAATACAATAAATTCCTCTCCTCCTATCCGACAACAGATGTCTTCATCCCTGAAATTATTTTTCATCAAGCTGGCCAGGGTTTTTAAAACGGCATCTCCTTGACCATGACCATAGCGATCATTCACCTGCTTAAAATAATCGATATCAATCGCTAGCACAGCAAAATCTCGTCCTAAGTTCATCATTTCTTTTAAGAAGATTTGCATCCCCCGCCGGTTATATAAACCGGTCAGTGGATCAGTATTCACATGTTGACGCAATTCAGCAATCTTCTCACTGAAGGTTTGCGAACTGAGTAACAATGAGGTTCTAAACTTTAAAACCTCAAAATACCAAGGATCAACTTGTTTAATGTTCTCCTGAATGTCAGGCTGATTGAGCATACTAGCCATTTTTGCCAAGCTATTTAACGGTGAAGAAATAAAGCGCGACATTCTCCAGACAATAATAAAAATAAAAATATAAAAAATTAAAATGCCGACTGAGACTTTTAAAAGAATAACGTTAGCCTGCCTAAACAACTCTTCCGTCGGTTGCTGGGAGACGACAATCCAGTTCACACTGGGAATGTAGGCAAAACCTGCCAAATTCTCGATTCCCCGACTATTGATTAACCGGACACTTCCCATGCGAGTACGGATCATATAATCCAGCCCGGTATTATTGATAATTTTTTCTCCGATTCTGCTCGGATCGGGATGAAAAATAATTCGATTATCCTGATCAATGACATACATATAACTTTTCTTAAAGTCATATTCGGTAGAAAGCATTTTCTGGATCAGATTATTTTTTTGTAAATAAATCGTGCCCCCCACCATGCCCTGATATTTTTTATTGCGGTCATAGATCGGTTGAGACAAGAGTACCACCAGATTATGTCTCACTGACCAATAAGGGGGAGAAATATAAATACTGAACCGTACCAGGTTTGTCGGAGACTTTTTATTTAAGTTAGGCCACCTGACCTAATGGGTTAATTTTATCATAGTACATTGCTTCAAAATCAAAAGGTGACACA
>NZ_JBIQOC010000145.1:0-4763 GCF_044130295.1 Acinetobacter uliginosus
AAAGGCTGCCGACGCATAAAGTGACCCAGATTGAAGAATTACTGCCACACCGCTGGAAATCCGACCAAAATTAAAAAATAGGCATGGGATTCAGCGGACGCTTACTGTATGGCTGATTTTTTTTATCGTCAGAAAAATGCAGTACTCTTTAAAAAAATAATCTTTGAAAAAGCAAATTGAAAAAGAAAGCTCAAATTTTTTAATAAAAAAGTATCTGACTTAAGACATTTATGATTAAGGTGTTTCCGGGCCTGTCTTAGCTTGATTCTCTTCCGGATCTTTATCTTGCAGCATACTGAATGATGCAGCTGAACCTGGAACCGTTTGATCCTGTCGGTTACTTTTCAATTTAATCTGCAAGCGCAATTCATTCATGGAGTCGGCATTACGCAATGCTTCTTCATAACTGATCGCACCCTCATTATATAAATCATATAAAGCCTGATCGAAAGTTTGCATGCCCAATTCACGGGATTTTTTCATGATTTCTTTGAGTTCATGAAACTGGCCTTTCAGGATATTATCTCCAATTAAAGGTGTATTCAGCAAAATTTCAATAGCTGCACGACGTCCACGTCCATCTTCAGTACGCACCAAACGCTGTGAAATAATCGCCTTCATATTGGAAGATAAATCCATCAACAATTGATTGCGACGTTCTTCCGGGAAAAAGTTGATAATTCGATCCAGCGCCTGATTGGCATTATTGGCATGTAAAGTACCTAAACATAAATGTCCGGTTTCGGCAAAGGCAATGGCATGTTCCATGGTTTCGGTATCACGGATTTCACCAATTAAAATAACATCCGGTGCCTGACGCAAGGTGTTCTTCAAGGCATTGTGCCATGAATGACTATCCACGCCGACTTCGCGGTGGGTAATCATCGATTTCTTATGCTTATGCACATATTCCACCGGATCTTCCACGGTAATAATGTGCCCGGCAGAATTTTCATTACGATGATCAATCATGGCGGCTAAAGAAGTCGATTTACCCGAGCCGGTAGCACCGACCACAAGTATCAGACCGCGTTTTGCCATCATCACATGCTTTAAGGACTCGGGAAGCTTTAACTGGTCAAAATTTGGAATTTCTGCGGTAATGGTTCGTATTACCATCCCTACATGTAATTGCTGCTGGAATACATTGACACGAAAGCGCGAAACATTGGGAACACTAATGGCAAAATTACATTCCAGCTCGGTTTCAAACTCATGCCTCTGTTTTTCATTCATTAAACTATAGGCAAATAACTTGGTCTTGTCGGCAGTCAATGCCTGCTGGCCAAGCGGTTTCATTAAGCCCTGATGTTTAATACTCGGTGGAAAATCTGCTGAAATAAATAAATCTGAGCCGCCATATTCCACCACCTTAGTCAGCATATGGAACATCATTTTACGTGCTTCTTCCAGTAATTCCGTACTATACATATATTCCCCGATGAGAATTGTTTCTATGATCCACGCATACTGAAATTGGTTTAATTTATTTAAATGCTTATCTCAGTCGTGAAGAAACAATTCATGTTTTATTGATTACTATTTTTCCCTATTGTGCATAAACATAGTAAAGTACTCAACTTTGTTATTTTTAACTGGTTAAAAGTATGAATAGAAATTGCATACACCATCAATAAACGCGTGGTTTAAAATTAACCAGATAACAAAAATAGATCTATACAAGAAAAAAGCCCCTAAATTCAGGGGCTTTATCACAACATTATTTATAGATTATTGATCATCGATAAACTTTTTATAGAAAATCAGGCGCTACGTTTTAACTGTGAAACACGTAGTGAATCTGCTACCTCCAGCAAAAGTTGCAGGGTTTTGTCCCAACCCAGACAGCCATCTGTTACAGACTGACCATAAGTCATCTCACAAGAAATCTTTTGCTGACCATCGACAAGATGACTTTCCAGCATTACGCCTCGAACATGATTTTGCTTGCGTTCTGCCACAATGGTACGCAGTACTTCGGGCTGTAAAAGCGGATCTTTGTGGCTATTGCCATGACTGCAGTCAATCACCAAAGCCGGTAATTCACCTTTGCATTTTTCTTTGATCTTTTCAATTTCCGCCAGCTGGTAATTGGGACCTGAATTTGCACCGCGTAAAATTAAATGTGCTTTTGGATTGCCCTGCGACTCTAAAATACACGGTAAACCGGATTGGCCCAGACCCAGGAATTGATGTGGATGTGATGCAGATTGAATAGCATCCAGTGCAATTTGAATGGAGCCATCGGTGCCATTTTTGAAACCGATGCTGTATGGCATATGACTGGAAATTTCACGATGAATCTGAGATTCACTGGTCCGTGCACCAATAGCACCCCATGCCAGTAAATCATCGAAATACGCAGTCGCCATTGGGCTTAATATTTCCGAAGCAATCGGCAAACCTATTTCAATAATTTGTAGATACAACTCACGTGATTTTTCTAGTCCCAATTGCATATTGGATGAGCCGTCTAAATTTGGGTCATAGAGGAAGCCTTTCCAGCCTATGGTGGTACGCGGTTTTTCAATATAGGCACGCATCACCAGGAAAATCTGATCTGACACCTGGCTTTGTAATTGTTGTAATTTATGCGCATATTCAAGTACAGCCACGGGATCGTGAATCGAACATGGGCCTGTCACCACCATCAAACGATGGTCCTTGCCTGCCAATATATTTTCAATGGTTTGACGCTGCGCAGCAATTTGTTGCGCCAATTTATTCGATAATGGCAATTGTGCCTTCAATTGGTGAGGCAAAGTTAAAATGGTTTCTTTTGCAGTTGTTTGAGTTTGTTGTAAAGCAGTATTTAAAGCATTCATTGGTCTTTCCTGGGGACTATTCAGTCCAATCTTTTATTTGAGCGTTATGGGTCTAATGGATTGCGTGTGAAGAGTCATCAATTGACTAAAGTAAAACCAATAAAAATTGCTAAAGTATGAATAATTTAATGTTTGCATGTCTAAACTCCCAAAATATAAAAAATAAGATATAAAAAAACCTGATCAGGGTTGCCCGATCAGGTTATAAACTTGGTGGGCAACCTTTTCTTGCCCGAACGCATTCAGGCAATTATCTAAATTGCCAAAAGTAATAAGTCGCGTTTGAGAGTACAGGTTGCTTTAACATCTTTATTTCTTCAAAAAAGTATGTATCTTGAAATTAAAATACGCTGTATTGCCATATTTGACAATAGTTTTATTTAAAATAAAACTACATCAATCATTAAACTTTTACTTATACATTGTTTACAAATAAAACTTGGCTTCTAACTTAAAATCTAATCCTTTTCTATTGTTAACGTGCTTTAGATAATTTTTTAATATTTCAACTGCTGAGCAGTTTCTATCAAAATAAAAGACCATCCATTGGCATTAAAAGATAAAATGTATTCTATACCGAAGGCTTGATTTGTTTTACTCCATATAACGAAGGATGTATTCATGTTCCAACATGTTGATGCGTATGCAGGTGATCCGATTCTTTCTTTAATGGAAGAATTTGCTAAAGATGAACGGACAGAAAAAGTGAATTTAAGTATTGGGCTTTATTACAATGAAGACAATATTGTGCCTCAACTTGAAGCGGTCAAAGCAGCGTATAAGAATATTGAAACAAGCAATGAACAGGTTAAGCTGTATTTACCGATGGATGGCTTAAAACCTTATAATCAGGCTACTCAAGCGCTGGTATTGGGAGAAAATAGTCCGGCGCGCCGTGATGGACGCGCGGTGACCATCCAGACCTTAGGCGGTTCTGGCGCGCTTAAAGTTGGTGCGGATTTTCTGAAAAAATATTTTCCTGAATCTGATGTTTGGGTTAGCCAACCGACTTGGGAAAATCATATTGCCATTTTTAATGGTGCTGGTATTCACTCGCACTTCTACCCTTATTTTGATGCAGCAACCAATGGCGTCAATGTGCCAGCGATGCTAGAAAAGTTGAGCCAGCTACCGGCAAAAAGTATTGTGTTATTACATCCATGTTGCCATAACCCGACGGGTGCAGACTTGACACCTGCTGAATGGGATCAGGTGATTGCTGTACTAAAACAACAGGATCTGATTCCCTTCTTGGATATTGCCTATCAAGGTTTTGGTCAAGGACTAGAAGAAGATGCCTATGCGATTCGCGCACTCGATCAGGCTGGAATGAACTTTATTGTCAGCAATTCATTCTCTAAAATTTTCTCGCTGTATGGTGAACGTGTAGGCGGTCTGACATTTGTTTGTGATGATCAAGCCACTGCACAAAAAGTGTTAGGACAATTAAAGGCAACAGTACGCCGTATTTACTCAAGCCCACCTACGACCGGTGCATTGTTGGTGGATAATGTGCTGAATGATGCTGATCTGACTGCACAGTGGCAAGCTGAACTGCAAGAAATGCGAGAACGTATTATTCAAATGCGTCACATTTTAAAAGATAAACTGAGCCTGGCCTTACCGGAACGAGATTTTAGCTATCTGGTCAAACAGCAAGGCATGTTTAGCTATACCGGGCTGAGTGCTGAACAGGTCGATATTCTCAAAGATCAATACGGCATTTATCTGGTGCGTAGTGGCCGTATGTGTGTTGCGGGTCTGAATTTAAGCAATATTGATTATGTGGCGGAATCGATTGCTGAAGTCATTAAAGCCACTGCTTAATTTGGACGTAAGCGTCCGCTGAACACACCTTATGAATTCATCCTATAAGCCTTAATTTAGTCCCCACTTAAAAACAAGTGGGGACTAAAATTTATGACTACAAATCACCAG
>NZ_JBIQOC010000146.1:0-4643 GCF_044130295.1 Acinetobacter uliginosus
AAGCTAAAGTGTAGCTATGAGGGTGCAGTTGCATTAGCTTGTATATTTATTTGGCTACCTTTATCGGGTAAATTCTATACTTGAAATGTCAACAGACCCTAATTATTGAAATTACAGACATAGGAGAAAATGTCTGAGGATATAATTCAATTAAATCTCTAATAAAAAGCCAACTAAATCTATTTCCTACTAAATTTAGCCAATTTCGCCTTTTTAATAGAGCTTGTACTTTGTAGTAATTATTTTCGATTTCTGTCTGAGTTAGTTGATCCTCAAATTCAAAATTTAGAAATTTATTGGCTTCTTGAAAATTTATTTCATAGAGTTTTGATTTCATATGTTTAAATAAAATAAATTGCGCTGTTTATAGCAATATCATTTTACGAGATTAAGTTTCAATCTCTGCCACTTATTTAATTTACTCACCACTAAATCATAAGAAGTTCTTATCAAATCCTGAACCAAAGTTGCATCCAGATGTTCATCCTCATAAACAGTTACCCAATGCTGTTTATTCATATGCCAGCCGGCACGAATATAGGGATAAATATCCCGTAGCATGGCACCATCATCCGGGATAACTTTTAAGTTAATCGCTGCCTGGCTTTCTAAATGAAAACTCAGCATAAAGACTTTATCCATGACTTTAAATACGTCACAGTCCGGGCCAAAAGGCTGGGTAATCGTTACTTCAGGTAGCTTTAAAGCAGTTTGGGAAGCAAGATTGTGTAAAGTCATAAGTTTGAATAATCCAAAATAAAACTGTGGATAATGCTGAAATTATCCACATTTCTCAAGTTGGTTGTGGATTAACTTTAGGAAGAACAGCTCACCATCACTTCTGGCACATCACTTGGCAATGGCGCTAAATCTTCAGGCTGTTCTAAATCAGGCTGTTTAATATAAGGTTGGCTTAGCAATTTAAACAGACGCTCGACTTCGGAAAAATCATCCCGTTCTGCCAGTTCAATGGCTTTCTGAGCCATGTGATTACGTAGAATATATTGTGGATTGGCTTTGGCCATTTCGGCATCCAGTTCATCAGTATCCTGATTCGCCCGAATGTTTTCATATTGAGCCAGGAAACTTTCAAACTGGCGGCGGTCCAGGCAGTCATCTTTAATGCTTTCATATTGCTTATTCTGTAAACGAATAAAGCCTTCGGTGTAGTCCAGTTGTTCCGTCTGTAAAATTTGCAAGAACACCATGCCACAATCAAAACTGCCTTTGTGGAAACTTGGCAGTCCCATTTTTTGACACAGTCCAAGGGTGTAATGTTCAAGAAAAGTAGTTTCAAAATGTTCTAAGCATTTAGCCAAATCTTCTTTGAACTGTTCTTTTTCCGCAGGATCTTTTTTGAGTTGAATCAGGTTGTTCAGCCACATCCATAAATTCCAGTGCCCAATACTCGGTTGTTGCTGATAGGTATAACGACCCTGATAATCCGAGTGGTTATTCATCCAGTTCGGACGAAAACGTTCCATAAATCCATAAGGACCAAAGTCGAGGGTTGAACCGGTGATATTTAGGTTGTCGGTATTCATTACCCCGTGAGCAAAACCGATCAGTTGCCATTTGGCAATCATCACTGCAGTGCGTTGGATGACCTTAGTGGCAAAAGCCAAAATCGGCTGTTCAGCTTGCAAACATTCAGGATAGTGCCATTCCATAGATTTCTGTACGAATTCTTCTAAAAGGTCGGGTTGATATTGGTTGATCCATTCAAAATGACCCAAGCGGATGTGGCAGTCTGAAGTCCGCAGCATCATGGCACCCGGTTCCAGCTTCTCGCGCTGTATGCCTTGGGTGGAAGAGGTGAAACCGACGGCATTACTCGAGGCAATGCCCAAAGCATTCAGGGCATGACCGGCTAGATATTCGCGAATCACTGAACGTAATACGGCACGTCCATCACCCATACGGGAGTAGGGGGTAGAGCCGGCACCTTTTAAATGCAGATCGATGGTTTGGTTTTTTTGATCCAGAATTTGCCCAATCAGCAAACCACGACCATCACCCAATTGTCCAGCCCATTGTCCAAACTGATGTCCGGCATAGACCATGGCCAACGGTTCAAATTCAGCAAAGGTTTTTTGTCCACTACAGATTTCCACCCATTGAGCTTTATCCTGTTCTGACCACTGTAATTCATCAGCCAGTGCTGCATTGAAATGACCAGCTTTGGCGCCTTTTAACGGAACAGGCATTTGATGATGATAAAGCTTGGGATTGAGCGAAGGGTAACGCGGATTAAATTGCATGGGACAATCTAAAAAATGGGGGGAGATGTGATCACTATAGCAAATTTAAACCACAAAAATGAATAAAGCCCCATTGTTGGGGCTTTATATTGAACCAGCTTTTATTCTGAAACTGGATTCTTTTTAATACTACGCATTAAAATTTTCAAGCTGTCGCGATGATGAACAAGGCGCTGTTCAACCAATTGGAAATCAACTTTAAGTTTGTTATCCATTTGATGAATTTTTTCAGCAACAGAGGCTTTCTTGACTTGAATCTCTTGCTCTTTCAGTGTTGCCCAGTCATTTAAAGTTTGGGTAAAAGCTTCGTATTCCTGAGCAATACGAAGTTTAGCCGTTGCCATATCTTCATTGACATTATGGCCATATACTGCCAAATCCTGTTCAGCATATTTAAAGCGCATTGCCAATTCTGCTTTTTTGATATTAAAGCTTGGAATGCGGCGTAAGTTTTTAGCTAAGCCCAGTTTTGAACAGGACCAGATCAACCATTTGGTCGGGTCATACTGCCACCATTTCACGCCGTTACGGTAATCGTACTGGAAAATGTGGTGGTAGTTATGATAACCCTCACCCCAAGTGGCAATGGCTAAAATGAAATTGTCACGCGCAGTGTTTTCGTCGGTATAAGGACGTTTGCCCCACATGTGACACAGTGAGTTAATGAAGAAAGTTACATGATGGCTCAAGATCAGACGGAGTAAACCACCCAATAACACGACGCCCCACATGTCACCCACAGCCCAGCCTACAGTGGTCAGAATGACTACGTGTACGGCAATCACCAGCGGAATGTAATATTTGTCTTGGAACATCACCACTTTGTCGTTTAACAAATCAGGTGCATTTTTATAGTTTGCTTCTGCTGCTGGATAGTTACGAAGCATCCATCCCATATGTGCATACCAAAAGCCATTATTAATTGAATAAGGGTCTTTCTCGACATCATCAACATGACGATGATGAGTACGGTGACCTGAAGCCCAGAATAAAATACTGTTCTGAACGGCAAAAGTACCCATAATCATTAAAATAATTTTTAATGGAAGAGTTGCTTCATAAGCACGGTGTGCCCATAAGCGGTGATAACCCGCGGTAATCCCTAAACTGCTAAAACCAAGCAGTACAAATAAGCTGATCCATGCGCCTAAGCTAAAATCATGATGATAAGCATATAAAGGGATAGCGATTACAGCCACAATTGGTAAAAAAACCAATGCAAACACTGCAATCCAGTTAATTGGGGCTTTGGGTAAGGGAGCATTCATCTCCAACAGCACTCCTAGAACCGTATAAGGGTAAGGTATAAATGAATTCTTAATTCAATACAAATTATAGGGATTAAGACTTCTTCAATATTAGCATGAGCGAACAAATCTTCACTAGCATTATTCTACAGGTGTATTGTACTAAACAGTAACAGAATACGGGGAAGGGTTGATTGATTTTATCGAAGGTCAAAGCTGCTTCCGTGAACAGCAGCGATGTGAGTCATTTTTGATTCAATAAATAGTGGATTGAGTCACAAAAGTGGGGGTAGAAACTTTTATTAAAGTTGTTCGAGCATCATTTTGGGAAAGTCGGTAATTAATCCGTCTATTCCCAAGCTTTGCAGATGTTTGGCACGCTCAACCTCATTGACTGTCCAGACACTGATGTCTAAATGTGCCTGTTGTGTGGCCTGAATCATCTCATCGCTTGCCAGCTGGTTCATCCAGCCAATTTGACAGCAACCGAGTTCTAAAGCCTGTTCAATAGCCAAATATTGAATGTCATCTTCAACCAGTAAGCCGCGTTTAAAAATCGAGTACTGCTGTTTTAAAGCCTGATGGATTTTCAGGTCAAAACTGGTAATGACCGCTGTTTCTTCAAAGCCGTGTAATTGTCTTTGTAATTCTAAAACCAGTTTTTCGGCTTCCGCCATGGTTGCCACTTCTTTGACTTCAACTTCAATATGCTTAAAGTCATGAATAATGCTCAGGGTTTGACGGAGGGTCGGGGTAAACTGTTTTTCCCAGTCCATCCAGATATGTGCCTGATTATAAGCTTCAAGTTGTTGGCTGTTTAATTCGTAAAGTTTTTGATCGATACCTGTAGTTCTTAGGAAATTGTCATCGTGCATGATGATCAGCTCATTGTCTTTGAGTTGACGGACATCAAATTCGACTGCACGGATGCCCAAGTCATGAATATACTGAAACCCGCCCAAAGTGTTTTCAGGGGCTTCACCACGTGCGCCACGATGTCCGATGATTCTCATAATGAACTCTTTTTTCTGTAAGCGTCCGCTGAATCCCATACCAATTTTAATTCGATTTAGGTTTCCAGCAGTGTGGCAGTAACTCTTCAATCTGGGTCACTTTATGTGTCGGCAGCCTTTTC
>NZ_JBIQOC010000147.1:0-4616 GCF_044130295.1 Acinetobacter uliginosus
ATTGGTTTTGGAAAAAAAGAAGAATTTAAGAAAGTGCTAGCAATTTTAAGAAAGAAAAAGCCTGATAGGACAAGGATCCTATGAAATTTGTCGTGTACAGAGAATTCTATTATTAAAATTTACAGGATGATGTGCAATACCTCATAAATAAGATCATGTTCAGGCATACTGCCCAAAAGTTTGAAATGCTTAAGCCTGCCACTTTACAATACAATATCCCCAGAACAACGTTATCTTCAGAACTTATCAAAATCCTGAAATCTAAGTACACGTATTGAATTTCGTTCAAAATATTGTCGGATTTCATCAAGACCAAGACAGCTCTACCCTGTCTTTTCTAATCCTTATGCTCAAATTTTAATTCTTTTGTAAGGAAATTTATAAATATAAGTTTCCTTATTGCAATATAAAAAACTTGAGATATATTAATAACAATAAAAATAATGTGCGTTGTTAGGCAAAATTGGATTTAAATAAGACGCTTTTCAACAAATTAAATACAACAATCTTAGGGAGGCTTTTCTCCATGACTAAAAAGTACAGTAAATTTTTACCTTCTATTGCAGAAGATTTCTCTCTGGAAAATTTTCCTTATTATTGGGTCACTCAAGTGCATGCCCAATATATACAAAATGTAGATCACGCTTTGAAAAAATACGGACTGGACAATTCACGTCGCCGTATTTTACTGTCACTAAAATCCAAACCTCATGCCAGCGTATCAGATCTCTCAGAAATGGTCATTTCCAAAATGTCGACCACCACCAAAATCGTCTATCGCTTAAAAGATGAAGGACTGGTTGAAACCTATTCATGTGAAGATGATGCCCGTATTACACGAGTTGTCTTAACCGAGAAAGGACAACAAATGGCACATAAGATTAATGACCTGACCAATGTGGTTTTGGAACAATCTTTTGAAGGTCTGACTCCCCTACAAATTGAAAAAATGATGGAAAGTTTAAAATATATTTTTAAAAATTTAGCCCATTAAGTCGGGTTAAATTCGAAAGTAAACAAATGATTTTTAAGTTTTACTTTACAATATTTTAAAAGATATCGTTTTCACTTTAAATTTATTAAAAATAAGTTACAATAATAAAATACAATTACAACAATTATTATTGGGAAGAGTATAGATGACAAAAAAATACAGTAAGTTTTTACCATCTACAGATAATTTTGAGCTGGAAAATTTTCCATATTACTGGGTAAGTCAAGTGCATGCTCAATACGTACAAAATGTTGACCATGCACTGAAAAAATATGGTTTAGACAATTCACGTCGCCGTATCTTGCTCGCTTTAAAATCCAAACCTCGTGCCAGCGTGTCAGATCTATCAGAAATGGTGGTGTCTAAAATGTCAACTACCACCAAAATTGTCTATCGTTTAAAAGATGAAGGACTGGTTGAAACCTATTCATGTGAAGATGATGCCCGGATTACCCGAGTTATCTTAACCGAGAAAGGACAACAAATGGCTCAGAAAATTAATGACCTGACCAATGTGGTTTTGGAACAATCATTCGATGGTTTAACCCCTTTACAAATTGAAAAAATGATGGAAAGCCTGCAACATATTTTTAAAAATTTATCACGATAATGTAATAAAGCTGTAAATTTAAAATTTCGGTTTAATACTGAATTTTTCTTTTGGACTTTACAGATAATATACAATTCATGCATTTTTTACATTTTCTAAAAAATGTTGAAGCAATAAATTATAAATAAAAAATTAATGGGGAGAAAATAAACAATGCCCAAGAAATATAGTAGATTTTTACTTCTATCTGGTGAAAATTTTGATTTAGGAGACTTCCCTTACTACTGGATTACTCAGGTTCATGCACAAAGTGTAAAAAAACTAGATCACGCTTTG
This sequence comes from Acinetobacter uliginosus, assembly GCF_044130295.1. Taxonomy (NCBI): domain Bacteria; kingdom Pseudomonadati; phylum Pseudomonadota; class Gammaproteobacteria; order Moraxellales; family Moraxellaceae; genus Acinetobacter; species Acinetobacter uliginosus. Next base: position 1,881 of record NZ_JBIQOC010000147.1, read on the forward strand.
AAAAAATATGGTCTGGACAATTCACGTCGCCGTATTTTACTCGCTTTAAAATCCAAACCTCATGCCAGCGTGTCAGATCTATCCGAAATGGTCATTTCCAAAATGTCGACCACCACCAAAATCGTCTATCGTTTAAAAGATGAAGGACTTGTTGAAACCTATTCATGTGAAGATGATGCCCGTATTACCCGAGTTGTCTTAACCGAGAAAGGACAACGAATGACCCTGAAGATTAAAGATCTGAGCAATATAGTTCTCAAACAATCTTACCAGGGCCTAACTCCATTACAAATTGAAAAAATGATGGAAAGCCTGCAACATATTTTTAAAAATTTGTCGTAATTATCTAAGCTAATCGAAAAAATTAAGTTGGGGGCTAATTTTTTCGATTTTTGCCTTTGGAACATGTGAACATTCAAAATCTACCTCCGGAAACCCTTCTACAAAAGAACAAATATCTGGTGAGTTCAAACTTAACCATTGCTCTAAACGCTCGTGAGGAATAATAATCACTGAGCGTTTTACATTTCCGGGTTCATGAAAATCTTTCATCATAGGGTGATTTATGGCATCCATCGTAAGCATGGTTGCTGAACGAATAATTTCATCTCCAATTCGGCAAATTTCATAGAGCGCCGCAATATAAAAAGCATAGCCGTCCTTTCGGCGTACCCCCCAACGTTGAGGCTTATTCTCAATATATTTTGACTCATAAAACTCACTCACCGGCATCACGCCAAATTTGCATTTTGAAGCAGCATTTATAAATGTCGGTTTTTGTAGCAAAGTTTCATTTCGAGCATTATAGGTTTTTAGGGCAATAGTTTTATCTTCAGCCCATTTAGGTACCATCCCAAAATTAACCTTGCGCCACTCCAAACCTTGCGCTGATTTGAACAGCAAGGGCAACTCATAATTTGGATAGACCTCATCCGGATATTCAAAAGGAATATCCGGAAGATTCAACTCACGGAGCTGCTTTAAAGTAAGCGGTTTAAAATTAGCGCACATACAATAAGACTTAAATTAAAACTTATTCCATTATAACTTTAATCACATCATTTCTACTTCACATGACTATTCGGAAGCGTTAACCAATGTGTACGGCTGAACTCATCCAATATCCACTGTCCATTAAAGCGCCCCAAGCCTGAATTTCGCTCTCCGCCAAAGGGTGCATTCGGCTGATCTGCCACGGTTATGGAATTGATATGTGTCATACCTGCATCAATCTGCATTGCAAAACGAGTTCCGCGCTCGAGATCGGTGGTACATACTGCGCTGGATAGCCCATAGGCTGTGTTATTAGCCAAATGCAAAGCATCAGCTTCATTTTGAGCCTTAATGATCGGTAAGACTGGCCCAAAACTTTCTTCTTTGGCTAAACTGGATTCAGGATTGACATCAATAAAAATATGCGGTGGCATCACATTATCTTGAATATCGCCTCTCACGATAAGTTTAGTCCCCTCTTGCAGTGCCTGAGCAATAATGTGTTTTATTTTTTCAACTTGTGCCCCATTAATAATCGGGCCAATGAGAGTATCCTCTTGCTCAGGGTCACCGTAGACAATGTTTTTAGTGCGAATGACCAGTTTTTCAACAAAAGTATCATAAACTTTAGCATCGACAATCACCCGATTGGTACTCATGCAAATTTGTCCCTGATGCAAAAAACGTCCTACCACAGCGAGTTCCACTGCCAGATCCAGATCAGCATCATCCAGCACCACTAAAGGCGCATTACCGCCCAGTTCCAGCGCTATTCGCTTCAGATGGCTACCACCAACTGCCAATTGCCCAACACGTTTTCCAACAAAGGTTGAACCTGTAAATGAAATCATTTTAGGGGTATCGTGCTCAACAAAGTAATCCCCTATTTCACCACCTAAACCGGCAACCACACTGAATACGCCCTCAGGGAGACCCGCTTCTTCAAAAATTTTGGCAAGTAGCATTCCTCCTGTAATAGGTGTATCACTTGCAGGCTTTAACACCACACAATTTCCAATCGCCAGGGCTGTGACTACAGAACGCATACTAAGATGAAATGGAAAGTTCCAAGGACTAATTACTGCAATCACGCCGAGCGCTTTTCGTACAACATGGCTTTTGCGAGTAGGGTCTATAGATTGCAATTTCTGGATTTCCATTCTTTCAGGAAATGTGATGGCCTCATTGATAATACCCAATACAGCATCTACTTCAATATTGGCTTTAAAACGTGTGCTGCCAGACTCCTGAATGAGCCAGTCAATGATTTCTTCGCGTCTATTTTTGACCACATCCAAAACTCGGAGGATAATGCTTTTACGCTCGGATGGAAGCGTTTGCGACCAAGTAGTAAAACTACGCTCTGCAGCCGAATAAGCACTATCCACATCGACAAGGCTGGCAGCCTGCAATTTTAAAATAAGTTCTTGAGTATAAGGATTGAGATTATTAAGCGTATGGGTTGACGTTCCTTTTAGCCAGTGCCCTGCTATAAATTGTTCATCATTAAATTGATAAGCTTGCATCATCAAATCCTTTAGTTATTTTGCTTTGAAGATTAATGTATAACTGAATGTATTAAAGTGCCAGAATAAAAGGATTTTTGTTACTTTTAGACAATAAAAAAGCCTCCGAAGACATTGCTGTCCCACAATTTTTCACAAGAGGAAGCTCATTTGAGCTTCCTCTTGTTTTATGGGTATTTTATCGGGTGAAAATAAAGCTTTTAAAGTTCTTCTTTCA
>NZ_JBIQOC010000148.1:0-2325 GCF_044130295.1 Acinetobacter uliginosus
CGGGATTTTAAGGTGATGAAGGCAGATCAAATAGAGCGTTGGGTTGGGCAGATTTCAAAGGGTTTTGGTAATGAATACATGTTTACTTTTTAGTTGATACTTATATTATTCATTTTTTGGATAACAAGACTTTTAATAATCCGAGTTACTGTTTTTTGAATGAATTGCCAATTTTATATATGAAAGCAATAAAGTGTCATACTATGTTGTGTGTAAGTGTTTTATTTTATTGATATTAAATTTAAATGATATTTATTAAAGTATCATACTATACGCAAAAACTAATCTAAGTATAATTCTATTAAAATAAAAAAGTTTCATACCAATATTTCAATATACTGAAAATAATGAATATATTTTCTTTTTTTGAAAATTGGGATGAAACTTTATTACCAAGTATTATTGTTTATTACTTAGTATTTAACTTTATTACTCAAAAACACCAGATTATTTGATCGATTTTATCGAACAGATGCATCTAGACAAAGAACAGAGGAAGGAACCGGCTTAGGGCTTGCGATAACCAAATCAATTCTTGATATGCTGGGGGCGACTATTAAAGCTGAATACATCAATGGTCGAATCGTTTTTACTATTGTTTTTCAAAGTGAATACATGCAAGGGTAATCGATTTAACTCATTTTTTGAGCCTCTACCATTTACCGGAGTTGATCTTACATAAAGTTCAAGCTGAGACCCAGAGTTATTCCAGCACCTATCAGGGCAATTGTGTAGCCAATTATGATGGCTCGGCCAAACTGTGCACCCCCTGTCATCCATGCAATTGCGGCTTTGCTTAACATGTTGCTCAGTGTAGCAAGCCCGAGAGCGATAGTAGCAATCTCTGTTGTTAAGCCTTGAGTACTATGCAGACGGGCGAGTGAGACTAAAATAGCATCTACATCTGCTAGCCCGGAAATAGTCGATAGTACAAAGATGCCGCTGGTGCCCAACCATTGTTTTGCTGCCGGAACCAAGACTGCCATGACAGCCAGGAAAGCAGCGAAGCTAAATGCTGTCCCAAGATCAAAAGGAGCCATTGTTTCTATTGTTCGATCGTTGTTTTCAGCGCTAGTAATTTGGCGTTGTCTCCACAGTGCCATACCCAGCAGCAGGATTCCCGCAATCATCATTGCACCACCAAAAGTGCTTAGAAGTGCTGGCTCAATGACGCCTATCAGCACCACCATACGGAAAAACATGATGCCACAGGCAGCTAATGTTCCAGAAATAGAAGCACTGACCATGACGGGATGCTGGCGTGCCAGTGCGACAGTTGCGGCTGTAGAAGATGCCAAACCACCCAATAGACCTGTCCAGAGTATGCCTCTTTGTGAACCGGTAAGCCGCATGGCAAAATGACCTGCCAGAGAGAGTCCGGCAATCAGGATCACTGCCCACCATAACTGGTAAGGATTTAATGCAGCAAAAGGTCCCAGACCCGTATTGGGTAAGTAGGGTAATATAACGACAGAAAGTACCAGCAACTGTAGAGATGCGGTTAATTCACGATGCTCTATCAAGCGTAACCAACTATGTAATTTTGGCTTGAGATCGGCTTTGTTGCACAAAGCTATTCTTGAAGGCTTCTTCAGTAATATAATTTCCAGATGAAGAAGCCTACACCTAAAATCTATCGTACAACCAATTGGTCCTCGTATAACCAAGCTTTAATCAAGCGAGGAAATATTTCAATCTGGTTTGATCCTAAGACGCAATGGTATGCACAACCACAAGGCACGCAAGGACGAAATCAAACTTATTCCGATACAGCGATTCAATGCTGTTTAATGATCAAATCTCTATTCCGTCTTTCTTTACGTATGGTTACTGGCTTTGTTCAAAGCCTGATTAAACTCTGTGGCTTGAATTGGACAGCACCAGATTACTCCACCCTTTGTAGACGACAAAAGCATATTGATATTGCGATAAGCTATCAGAAAAGTCATGATGGGTTACACCTACTTGTCGACTCTACGGGTTTAAAGTTTTTAGGTGAAGGCGAATGGAAGCGTAAAAAACATCAGCCTGAATACCGTCGGCAATGGCGTAAACTGCATATTGGTATAGATGCTGAAACACTGCAAATACGTGCCGTTCAGCTTACTACAAATAATGTCAGTGATTCACAAGTACTAGGTGATTTACTGGATCAAATTCCACTAGATGAGCGAATAGATTCTGTCTATACCGATGGCGCGTACGACACGAAGTGCTGCAGAAAAGTGATTTCAGATCGTCAAGCACATGCAGTAATTCCACCCAGAAAGAATGCCAAGCCCTGGAAAGATTCTAAAATAAGTTCAATAGAACGAAATGAGTTAC
>NZ_JBIQOC010000149.1:0-1978 GCF_044130295.1 Acinetobacter uliginosus
TGATAGGCTGACGGCAAGACATTTTCAAAGTCAGGTCAATGAAATTCATGCGCGTGTGGCAGTTCTGAATAGATTTACGGAATTAGGTAGACCTCGCACCCAAGTTGTGTCTTAAATTTGAATGGATTGGGGAGAACTCAGCTTTTGAATGTTTATGCAACAAAGCCCATAATAACTATATTTTTGGAGTACGATTCAATGGGATTCAAACTCATACCAACCATAATTTCAGTATCACTTACCCTTATTATTTGGTTTCTCATTCCAATTCCGCAAGATGTTTCTGCAAATGCTTGGCTTCTATTTGCGATGTTTATTGGTGTTATTTCAGCCATTATTGGTAAAGCAATGCCTATTGGTGCAATTTCGATTATCGCGATAGCACTGGTCGCGATTACCCGAGTAACAGCAGATAACCCTAGCGATGCCATCAAAGATGCTTTAAGTGGCTTTGCTAACCCTCTTATTTGGTTGATTGGTATATCCATCATGATTTCAAAAGGGTTACAAAAAACAGGGCTAGGTGCACGACTAGGTTATTACTTTATTGCAGTTTGGGGTAAAAGAACCATTGGTATTGGCTATAGCCTTGCATTATCTGAACTCATTCTTGCACCTGTTACCCCAAGTAATACAGCACGTGGAGGCGGAATTATTCACCCTATCGTGCGCTCGATTGCAACGAGTTTTGACTCAGATCCAGAAAAAGGCACTGAAGGTAAAATTGGTAAATATCTTGCTTTGGTCAATTACCATTCAAATCCTATTACTTCTGCCATGTTTATTACGGCTACTGCACCCAACCCTTTAGTCGTTGAACTCATTGCGAAAGCGACCAATAGTCAAATCCATTTGAGTTGGACCACATGGGCATTAGCAATGGTTTTACCAGGTGTTGTTGCATTAGCATTTATGCCGATTGCGCTTTACTTTATGTACCCACCTGAAATTAAAAAAACACCAAATGCTGCACAATTTGCCAAAGACCGTTTACAAGAAATGGGTCCCATTACCTTACATGAAATGATTATGTTGGCTGTATTTGGAATTTTATTATTACTCTGGGCAGGTATTCCTGCCATGTTGTTGGGTGATATGTGGACTTTAGACCCAACTACAACCGCGTTTATTGGTTTATCACTCCTTCTGCTTACAGGAGTTTTAACTTGGGATGATGTCTTAACTCAAAAGAGTGCATGGGATACAGTAACTTGGTTTGCTGCATTGGTCATGATGGCGACCTTTTTAAATAAGCTCGGCTTAATCGCTTGGTTTTCTGGTGTTTTACAAACTAGCATTGGACAGCTTGGCTTAACGTGGGTTCCTGCTTCCATGCTTTTACTATTTGCTTATATGTACGCTCACTATATTTTTGCCAGTACTACTGCACATATTACCGCTATGTTTTCAGCATTCTACATTGCAGGTATCGCACTAGGTGCTCCTCCAATGTTCTTTGCACTGATTATGGCAGCAGCATCAAGCATTATGATGACGCTGACTCATTATGCGACAGGTACATCCCCTATTATTTATGGTTCAGGTTATACAACGCTTGGTGAATGGTGGAAAGCTGGTTTTGCTATGAGCATTATCAATATAGCTATTTTTATTGTATTGGGCGGACTTTGGTGGAAGATGCTGGGCTATTGGTAATTTAATATCTATAACAAAATTAAAATTTTATAAGTATAGTTATATCTATACAACCTGCCCCCTGAATAAGGGGGCTTTTTAATATCTGTCCATTACAGAAACTTCGTTATAATTTTACTCACTGAATAAAAATATATTTGATTAATTAGACTCGATGTCATAGACCCAATTATGCGCTTGCTTATCTGTTGTTGTTTCACAGACATAGTAGTCATGAGGCACTGTTGCAAATAGGCTGACATGATAAGCTAAATATCTTATTTATTTCGAGATACAGCAGATGAATCCCTTCCACGGTCGGCACTTTCAAGGTGAAATCATT